>NZ_CALIJF010000229.1 GCF_938018035.1 uncultured Campylobacter sp.
TCCGCACCTGCAGTGCAGCTTCCGTGCGGCGTGCTACCGTTTGGAATTTTTGGAAGCAAGCAAATAGATGAGGTAAATTTGCTAAGCGCGATGCAAGAAAGCGGCTCGAGCGTGATCGTTTACGGCGCAGACGTGGGCGAGAGCACGCGCGAAGCGGTGGAGCTTATCAATGGAATTTCGCGCGCGATCTACGGCAAGGACGCGGTATTTTTAGCGCGAAATTTAACCGAGCTGCAAGAAGCGCTAAAGTGGGCGCAAAGCTCTCGGCCGTGGGCGTTTAGCCTAAATGAGCAGGGTCTTAGCAAGAAAGAAATTTTTTCCAAACGCGTAAGCGCAATGGTCGGCGATGGTAGCTTCGGCGTCGTAAAAAGCGGAGAGTTGCTAAAATTTGGCAAAGTAAGCATAAACGAAGCAAGCTGCACGCTCTGCCTTAGCTGCGTGGGCGCCTGTAATACCGGCGCTCTGTATGCCGACAACAGCGACAATTCGATTAAGTTCAACGCTTCGCTTTGCACGACGTGCAACTACTGCGTGCTAAGCTGCGCCGAAAAGGATACGATCGAGCTTGAGCCTTGCGGCGTGGAGCTTGAGCCGGGATTTTTTAATTACAAAATGCTAGCCAAAGACGAGCTTTTTAAGTGCATCGAGTGCGGTAAGGAATTTGCGACGAGCAAAGCCGTGATGAAGATCGCGGATATGATGGGCGCGCATTTTGCAAACGAGCCTGAAAAGATGAAGACTCTTTTTTGCTGCGGCGATTGCAAGGCGAAAATAATGATAAAAAAGCAGATAGAAGATGCTAGAAAAGGGGCAATGTAATGGATGCGAATCTACTTCAAGCAAGAAGCTACTACTACGAATTTTTTGCAATTCCGTTTTTTTTCTATGAAATGGATGCGAAATTTAAGCGCTGGAAGGAGCAACTGGAGTTTTTACGTAGCTCGCCCATCGTGTCTAGCGATGAGGCGGAATTTCAAAATTTGGCGAAATTCGACTTTGCTGCGTTTAAAAGCGAGCAAAATTCCGTGCTTTTTGATTTTTCATACGCCAATGTGCCGATGAGTGCGAGCTTCTACGACGAAGGACGCGACGATGGGCGTATGCGTGTCGCGGTAATCGACGTGCTAAAAAAGAGTAAATTTCGCCGTAATATGGAGCTTTGCAAGGAGTGCGAGGATTATGTGGGATTTATTTTTTACCTGCATTCGACTCTGCTACGCGACGCGGCTGCAAAACACAGCGCGGTTTTAAACGGACAAAATTCCGTGGCAAACGAGCAAAATTTTACGAATAGCGCGAGCTTGACGGCGCAAGACGGAAAAAATTCTGTAGATTCGCATGGCAGTAAAAATTTTATAGGCCCGCAGGATGGTAAAAATACTGCGAGCGCGCAATGCGCTAAAAATTTCATCGGTGCGCAAGATGGCGAAACGCTGGCGTTAGAGCTTTTTACGAATGTCACCAACAGCTTTGTGGATGAGTTTAGCGAGCTTTTGTGCGGGCATGTGCGGGCGGATTTTTTCAAATCATTAGGCGCACTAATGAGAAGCTTTTTTGCGCTTGAGCGCTCGCTTTTAGCTATAGCTGCTCCGCAAAAGAAAGATCGTAGCGTCGTTAAAGAAGCGATCAAAAAAGGCGGCTATCAAAATAAATTTACCAATCCGGAAGATATTTTTAATCTGGATTGATAAATAAAATTTTTAACGGAAATCTTAACGCGAAAGCAGAATTTCGGTTAAATTTTAAACTCGCAAACTCTAGTTTTTCGAGTAGTTTTTTAGTTAGAACTTTATATTTTGAATTTTAAATAAAATTTAAAAAGTAACTTAAAATTTAATTTCCATCTCACTGCCTTTTCGTTATAATTCATTAGATTTAAATCCTGTAACAGGCGTTACTACAATAAAAGATTTAAAGCGATTTCTTCACAAAGGAAAACCATGGAGAACAAACGCAGGGATTTTCTTAAAAAATCTCTAAAAATCGGCGCAGTAGGTGCCGTGGGCGTTGCCGCGTCTCAGGCTCTAGCGAAAAGCGAGCAGGACTATGGCGATACCGTTCGTGGCAAATCACCGAAAAAAGAGGTGCTTTACTGGGAGAGTGAAGCGTGGAAAAAATACTATAAAGTAGCTTACTAGGAGAATTTTCATGAGTGAGAATGCGATCGGAAGGAGATCGTTTTTGAAACTCGCCGCTTTAGGAGCGAGCAGCGTAGCTGCGTTTGGCGAAAATAATACGCTAAGAGTCGCTACTGAGCAAGAGATCAAAAACCCATTTCCAGGTTCCGTTATGAAGCGAACGATATGTTCGATCTGTTCCGTAGGCTGCGGTATCGAGGCTCAAGTGGATGAGAGCACCAATACCTGGATTCGCCAAGATATGGCAGTAGATCACCCGATCTCGCAAGGCAGCCACTGCTGTAAGGGAATCGATCAAATCGATTTAACCAAATCTAAAATGCGTCTTAAATATCCACTCAAAAAGGTTGGTGGCAAGTGGGAGCGCATAAGTTGGGAGCAAGCCGTTAACGAAATCGGCGATAAAATGCTTCAAGTTCGCAAAGAGGACGGCCCAGATAGTGTGGTATTTCTGGGCTCGGCTAAATTTTGTAACGAGCAGGCATATTATTTTAGAAAATTTGCAGCCTTCTGGGGTACGAACAGCAACGACCACGTAGCCAGAATTTGACATAGCGCAACAGTCGCCGGTGTGGCGAATACTTGGGGTTATGGAGCTATGACAAATCACGTAGGCGATATGGCGAAAAATTCTAAAATGATCCTTTTCATAGGTGCGAATTCTGCGGTTGCAAATCCCGTGGGGGCTATGAAGCATGCTCTTCAAGCTCGCGATAGAAACGGCGCGAAAATCGTTGTAGTTGATCCAAATTTTACTAGAACTGCGGCTAAGGCCGATATGTATATTAGAATTCGTCCGGGAACTGATATAGCGTTTGTGTACGGAATGCTGCATCTAATCTTTAAAAACGGCTGGGAAGATAAGGAGCTAATAAAAACCAGAACCTACGCTGTAGAGGAGATCAAGGCGGAAGCTGAGAAGTGGGATCCTAAAGAGGTAGCCAATGTTACTGGTTGCAAAGAAGAGGAACTGATAGAATTTACTAGGATGTTTGCTACCACAAAGCCCGCTACTTTATGCTGGGCTCTAGGCATTACACAGCACTCGATCGGAAGTTCTAATACTAGAATTTTGGCTCTTTTGCAGCTCATACTAGGCAATATGGGCAAGCCGGGCGGCGGCTGCAACATCCTTCGAGGCCATGATAATGTTCAGGGCGCTACCGATATGTGCAATCTCTCCGATAGCTTACCTGCGTATTACGGGCTAGCCGATAACGCTTGGAAGCACTTCTGCAAGGGCTGGGGCGTAGATTACGAGCAGTTTATTAAAAGATTTGCCGTCTCTACTAAGCAGCCGCACGAAAAGCAGGGTGAAAAAGTGCCTGGTACGAATTTTACCGAGTATTTTCACTACGATCCGAGCATCGAGCAAGATGTGATAAACTGGCGCAACGAAAAGGGCTTTTCGCTATCTAAATGGTGGCAGGGCGTTTTGAAAAACGAGCCCGTTTTAAGTAGTGGCAATGTCCGCGTTCTTTGGGTGCAAGGCACAGGAATTACTTCTATGGCTCACGTTCGCGAGACCCAAGAAGCATTAGGCAAGATCGATATGCTGGTAGTCGCCGAGCCATTTTTAAACGAAGTGGCGATTCTAAACGATAGACCGGATGGAATTTATGTTTTGCCGGTAGCTACGCAGTTTGAAAGCGAAGGTCATCTAAGCGCTACAAACCGCAGTGGTCAGTGGAGAACTCAGATCGTTAAGCCGCTATTTGAGAGCAAAGAGGATCAGGAGGTAATGTTTTTATTCGCGAAAAAATTCGGCTTTTACGACGAATACGTTCGCGGCATGAAGATGGGCATCGTTGATGGCGAGCTTAAGCAGGTTAAAGACGATTTTGTTTGGCCTGACGACGCTACCGATGAGATCGCACGCAATACTCAAAGTATTGGAAATAACGGACGCACCGCAGCTAGATTTCGCAGACAGCAGAAGAACTGGCATCTATTTGATCCCGATACCCTGCGCGGCATAGGTGGCGAGGTCGAGGGCGAATACTATGGGCTTCCATGGCCTTGCTGGGATACGCAACACCCGGGCACGCCGATTCTTTACGACGTAACTAAGCCTTATGCCGACGGCGGTATGGGATTTAGGAACCGCTTTGGCTTAGAGCACGACGGCGTTTCGCAGCTAGCCGACGAGAGCATTACACTTCCGGGATCAAAAATTCAAGGCGGTCATGCAGAGATTACCAAGGCAAATATCGAACAGGTTTTAGGCATTACGCTAAGCGAGGATGAAAAAGCCAAGATGGGGCCTACGTGGAGCACAGATTATAGCGGTATCATTGCTAAAAAATGTCGCGAGTTTGGAATTTGTCCTTGCGGAAACGCAAGAGCAAGAGCGAAGGTTTGGCAGTTTGCGGATCAAATTCCGAAGCATCGCGAGCCGATCCACTCGCCTAGATGGGATTTGGTGGAGAAATATCCGACCTTTGCGGATCAAAAACGAAATTTCCGCGTCTTTACGAGATTTATCTCCGAGCAGAAAAAGCAGGATTGGAGCAAGGACTTCCCTACTATCGTAAGCTCGTTAAGGCTTGTAAATTTAAGTGGTGCGGGCATGATTGAGCGCACGAGCAAGTATCTTTCGGCGATTACTCCGGAGATGTTTGCACACGTAAATCCTAAGCTTGCCGCTGATAAAGGTATCAAAGATGGTGAGATGATGTGGATTCATTCGCCGCAAGGCACGAAGATCAAAGTCAAGTGCATCTATTCGCACGCCGTTACGCCCGATCGTATTGTTATGCCGTATAACTTCGCGGGAATTTTCCAGGGCGAGGATCTAAGCGAGCGCTATCCTGAGGGCACTAAGCCATATATCAGAGGCGAGAGCTCAAATACGATTACCAACTACGGCTTTGACATAAATACGCAAATTTCGGAATTTAACGCCGGTCTTTGCAGACTAGAAAGAGCATAAGGAGATAAAATGCCGGCAAGATTAAAATTTTACGTCGATGTCGAGCGTTGCATCGCTTGCTATGGTTGCCAGGTAGCCTGCAGCTCGGCACACGAGGTTCCCGTGCAGATCAATAGGCGCAAGGTTATCACCCTAAACGAGGGCATAGAGGGGCAGGAGGTTTCAAGCTCTATCGCTTGCCAACACTGCACCGACGCGCCTTGTGCACAGGTTTGTCCGGTTCAATGCTTCTATATCAGAACCGACGGCGTCGTTTTACACGATAAAGATAAATGTATCGGCTGCGGATACTGCCTCTATGCGTGTCCGTTCGGCGCTCCGCAATTCCCTAGAGACGGAGCTTTCGGTATCAAAGGCGCGATGGATAAGTGCACTATGTGCGCGGGTGGACCGGAGCCTACGTTTTCGCACGAGGAACTGCATAAATACGGTCAAAACCGCATCGCAGAGGGCAAGGTTCCGATGTGTGCGGCGATCTGTTGCACGAACGCTCTAATCGTGGGCGACGCGAGCAGAGTTTCGGATGTTTATCGCAAGCGCGTACTTACGCGCGGCGTGAGCCTATAAGATTGTGGAATTTTAAAC
>NZ_CALIJF010000230.1 GCF_938018035.1 uncultured Campylobacter sp.
GGTATAGCGCCGTGGCGAGCAGAATACGGCGTAGAATAGAACTGCGCCTTACGAGGAAATATTTTTGCGGTAGCGGTGCGGCTATGCGACGAGCTTTCGTATGCGAGCCATGAAATTCTCGCGCGATCTGCGTTTTAAATTTAAGCGCGGAGCACCGGGCTAAAATTTAAAAATAAAATTTTAAAGCAGGGCTTGTGCCTTTTAAAATTTAAGAGCTGGGCTTAAATTTAGGCGCGGAAATTTTGCTTAAAATTTCATTTTTAGATCATACGAAGCGCGAGCGGAATTTTGGGGTAAAATTTAAAAATTTTAGGATTAAATTTGAGCTTTTTGAGCGAAAATTTTAAAAAATCAGCCGCGCCGCTTACGTAAAATTTTAAAGCTTTACGCGCGGCGGGCGGCTAGAAAAGCAAAGAATTTAAAGCTGATTTAAATACTTTATATAATTTTTCGCACTATTTTCTACGGCTTGCTTGCTTTTATCGTAAGTAAAGCCGTATGAGACGAAATTAGGCATAGTCGTTGCGCCGACGAAATTAAATGTAGCCTTAAATGGCGCTAGCACCTCATCCACGCTAAAGCCCACGATGCCATTTTTAGAGTAGTTTGCCTCAGTCGCGCCAAGTGAGATCGCAAGCGCGAATTTTTTGCCCTTAAGCTTGCCGCCGCTCTCTCCGCCATAAGCCCAGCCGCGCGTAAAAACATCCTCAAACCACTGCTTAAGAAGCGGCGTGCAGTTTGAAAAACGAAACGGAAACTGAAGCACGATTTTATCGTGGCTTTCGAGCAGTTTTTGCTCCTTTTCCACATCGATTTTAAAATCCGCATAAAGCGCGTAAAGATCATGAAGCTCGAACTTATCAGGATGGGCTAGCACAGCATCCCTCCAGTGGCGGTTTACGAGCGAGTTTGCGATATTTGGATGAGCTAAAATAATGAGAGTTTTCATTTTTATCCTTTAAATTTGAAATTGCGGAGCGCATTATAGCCCTACTTCGTAAAATTTTTCTTGTTTTATCGCAGGCAGCCTGAAATTCTAAAGCTTTACCAGCCGCCACCCGCTTATCTTTACAGCAACTTCGAAGCGCAAGCTTTGAATTCCAAACTTCATCCACTACTCGCGCTTTATTTAGAAATGCTTGCCCTTGGGGCACTCGTTGCGTTTTACGGAGGTTTACCACTTCTTTGCAAATATTCATATTCCATTGCGGAAGCTCGCGCGAGTAAAATTTTAACGAAACCGCCGCGCAGGGGAAATTTTAATAAAATTTGGCATCGCTTCTCTGCAAGCATTCGCCACAACAAATAAAATTTAGATGAAATCTAGCCGTGCTTTAAACTATACAACCTTGCCATCGGTTCCGTCGTCGGGCTGTGGGTGCTCATCGTGCTCTTATGAGTGTCCGTCACGCTTTCGTGCAGGCTCGTTACGCTCCTGCGAAAACTTGCCGCTTTCCTGTGGGTGGTAGTTGCAACAAAAAATTTTGAGTAGAATTTAGCGTAATTCAAATTCTAAAGCTTTGCCCGCCGGCCGCCTCTTCAGGGCCTAAACTATCATCGCGCTCCTGCGAGTGCCCGCCGCGAGGCTCCTGTCTAGGCTGCACGCCAAAGCCCTCCAAGACCTTCCCGATACTTTCGTTTGCGTCCTTGATGATGCCTTGCAGGCTTTCACCCATTTGATCAAGATTTTTACCCGCCTCGCGCGCCGCCGCCTCGCCCTGCTTTAACAGATCCTCTATTCTGTCCGCGTTACGAGCGGCGAAATCGTTCAAGACTTCGGGCGCCTTTTTCTGCAAATTTTGCAAGGCCTCGCCCAAAACTTTAGCATCGTTTGCAAATTTGTCTATCGTGGAGTTCAGATCGGAGCTCTGCTTGCGCTCAAAACCCTGCGGCGCGGAGCCTCGTATAGAGCTTTGCGTAGAATTTTGCGTGGAGCTTTGCCCCGAGCTATCCGCACTTTTATTAAAATTTTGCCCTTGATTACCCGCGCTAAAATTCTGTTCCGATCGTGCGCTTTGTTCGCGATCTTGTCCGTCCGATCCGCCGTCGCAGCCGCCCAAAATACATATCGCGGCTAACGCCAAAGTAAAATTTCGCGCCGCGCTTATAAAGCTAAAATCATTTATAAAACTAAAATTTCTAGCGCGACCCGCCGAGATAAAATTTAGTCCGTCGCTAGCCTGAGTAAAATTCTGCCAGCCGTATGCCGAATCGAAATTTTGCCATCGTCTAAAGCCCTGCTCGCCGCTCGCTCGGATAAAATTCTGCGCCGAATCGCCTCCGCACCCTTTCAAAATTCGTCTTTTCAAAATCCGCTCCTTTAAATTTCATCTCTCGCAGGCGCGCTCGGAAGCCGCCCGAAAAACAGATCGCTTCTAAGCTTCAAAAGCAAGCAGATAGCGATATCGGCGCTCTGTTCGCGGATGTAGTTTCGATCGCCTTTTAGATGAAATTCCCCGACGATCTGTTTGCCGCCCTGCTCCTTCGCGCCGATAAAGACCGTCCCTACGGGCTTTTGCGCGCTTCCGCCGCCGGGGCCCGCGATACCGCTTACCGCAAGAGCGAAGCTCGCCCCGCTGCTTTGTAGCGCACCCTCCAGCATCTCGCCCACGGTCTGCGCGCTGACAGCGCCATAGCGCGCGAGCGTATCTTCGCTCACGTTGAGCCAGAGATTTTTTATCTCGTTGGCGTAGCTTACGAGCGAGCCGTCGAAAACGTCGCTCACGCCCGCAACCGCGCCGAATTTTGCGGCGATTAGCCCTGCGGTGCAACTTTCGGCAAAGGTGATCTTAGCGCCTATTTCGCGCAGTCTATCTACCACAAAGCCCATAAAATCGCCGCCTTCGATGTAGCAGCTCTCATAATACTTGCCGACGCTTTGCAAAAACGCGTCCAGCGCTCCGAATTTCATCGCACTGGCGCGCACGAGTAGCAAAAAAGAGCAGGGTCTACTGATCGTAAGCGAAATTTTATAACTGATCGCAAGGCTTTCTAGGCGCTGCTTTACGCTTTCATATTCGCAATCGAATAGATAAAAGCTCTCGCCCGCGTTCGGCGCGTCTTGAAGGATCGGCGGCAAGCTCTGTAAGCAAAGCGCCTTGATCACGTTTACCGAGCAGCCTCTGACGTTTAGCAGGAAGCTGTTTTTCGCCACCGTGCGCGCCATCGAGGGCGCTAAGGTTTCTCCGTTTTTCAGCTCGAGCGAATCGAAAGAGAGCGTCGATAAAATTTTACCGACGACCGCGTAGGCGGAGTTTGCCGCAAAGATCGTGATAAAATCGTACGAATCGATCATCTTTTCAAGCGCGAAGGGCAAAACCTTATCGTTTTCGCTTAAGAATTTCAGATCGTCGATCCGCCCAAAAACTCGTTCGTAGCTGCGAGAAATATAGCTCATCAAAGCCGCGTCGTAGCGGATCTCCTCGCCGATTACAAGGATGATATTTTTCATAAAGACCCTCATTAAATTTTCGCACATTATAGCATAAACGCAGACTGCTCTTTCAGAGCTTTTTAATGGCGTTTTGGATAAACTTCACAAATTTTTTAAGACACGAAAAGGTACAAATATGGACTACAAAGATACTCTCTTTCTTCCTACTACGGATTTTGCGATGCGAGGCGCACTGCCGCAAAACGAACCTGCGCGGTTTAAGGCATGGTACGACGAGCGTAAAATTTACGAAAAGATGAAGGCTAAACGCAAGGGCGCAAGCGTTAGCTTTAATATCCACGACGGTCCGCCGTATGCCAACGGACACCTCCACATCGGCCACGCGCTGAATAAAATTTTAAAAGACATCATCACCAAAACCCATTATTTCTTCGGCGAGGAGATCCGCTACGTGCCGGGCTGGGACTGCCACGGCCTGCCGATCGAGCAGCAAGTAGAGATCAAGCTAGGCGAGCGGAAAAAATCGCTTTCAAAAGTGCAGATCCGCGAGCTTTGCAGACAGCACGCCAAAGAGTTTATCGACGTGCAGCGCAATGAATTTAAAGATATGGGGATTTTGGGCGACTGGGACGATCCGTATCTGACGCTAAAATTTGAGTTTGAAGCTGAAATTTACAAAGCGCTCTGCCAGATCGCTAAAAAAGGAATTTTAATCGAGCGAAGTAAGCCCGTGTTTTGGAGCTGGGCGGCAAAAAGCGCACTCGCAGAAGCCGAGGTCGAGTACAAAGATAAAGAGGACTACTCGATCTTCGTGGCGTTTGATCTGAGTGACGAAGCGAACGCTAAAATCGGCGCGAAAGGCGCCAAAGCGGTCATCTGGACGACCACGCCTTGGACGCTGCCGGCAAACGGCGCAATATCTTTGAACCCGAATGAAATTTACGCGCTGACGAGCGAAAATTTAATCCTTGCTAAACCTCTGGTCGAAAGCCTCGTAAGCCTGGGCATCACAGAAGGCAAGATCGTAAAAGAATTTAAGGCTACCGAGCTTGAGGGCTTAAACGCGATCAATCCGCTAAATGATAGAATTTCAAAATTTATCCTCGGCGAGCACGTTTTAATGGATGGCGGCACAGGGCTCGTGCATACGGCTCCTGGGCACGGCGAGGATGATTATTTCGTAGGGCTTAAATACGGCATCGAAGTGATTATGCCTGTGGATGAGGGCGGCTGTTTCGATCAAACTCTTAAAACCAAAAAACTCTTCCGCGCAGACGTCGTAGATGAGCTCGTAGGGATGCATATTTTCAAAGCAAACGAGAAAATTTTAGAGCTTCTAGGCCCCGCACTTATCAAATCCGGCAAATTCGTCCACTCCTATCCACACTGCTGGCGTACGCACAAGCCGGTAATCTACCGCGCGACAAAGCAGTGGTTTATCGCGATGGATGAGCCAATGCCTAGCGGCAAGACGCTGCGTCAAGTGGCGCTAGAGCAGATCGGAGGGGTTAAATTTTACCCGCAAAGTGGCGTAAACCGCCTTACCTCGATGATAGAAAACCGCCCCGATTGGTGTATCTCGCGCCAGAGGGACTGGGGCGTGCCGATCGCGTTTTTCCGCGATAAAAGCACCAAAGAGCCGATCTTTGATGAGAAAATTTTAAATAATATCTACGAAATTTTTAAAGCTAAGGGCGCGGATGCTTGGTGGCAGATGGAAATTTCGGAGCTTTTGCCTCAGGATAGCGGCTATAAGCCTGAAAATTTAGAAAAGGTGATGGATATCTTAGACGTTTGGTTCGATAGCGGCTCGACGTGGAAAGCGGTGCTACAAAGCGGCGCCTACGATGCAGGCAAATTCCCCGCGGATATGTATCTTGAGGGCAGCGACCAACACCGCGGCTGGTTTCAAAGCTCACTGCTTCTAAGCTGCGCGATTAACGAATGCGCGCCGTATAAGAGCATCCTCACACACGGATTTACCGTCGATGAGAAGGGTCAAAAGATGAGCAAGTCCGTCGGAAACGTCGTCTATCCGCAAGAGGTCGCAAAGAGCCACGGCGTGGAAATTTTACGCCTGTGGGTCGCGATGAGCGATTATTCGACCGATCTAAAGATCAGCGACAATATCCTAAAGCAGGTAAGCGAGCAGTACCGCAAGATCCGAAATACTATAAGATTTCTGCTCGCAAGCACCAGCGATCTTGGCGAGATCGAGACGAGCAATTTTACGCGGCTTGACCGCTGGATCCTAACGCGCGCGG
>NZ_CALIJF010000231.1 GCF_938018035.1 uncultured Campylobacter sp.
TGCGCCGATGTCGTGTCAAGCCCTGCGGAGGCTAAGCCGCTCATTTTAGAGGCGATCAGATCGGGCAAGGTTTACCGATATTTTGAGGACTATACGCGAGGCAAAGCTTGAAGAATACTATAAAAGAAATTGAAATTGCCGAAAATCCTGCCTTTTTAAAGGAACAGCTAATTAGCTATTTGGGTAATAAACGCGCAATATTAAACGAAATTTTAAACGTGCTTTGCGAGATAAAGAGCGAACTAAAAAAACAAAAGATAAGTTTTGTAGACGTTTTTAGTGGCTCAGGCGTGGTTGCAAGAGCAGCTAAAGCATACTCGAGCCTCGTTGTTGCAAACGACTTAGAGGATTATTCGCGCGTGATAAACTCATGCTATCTTTCAAATTTCACGCCAGAGCTCAAAGAGCAAATCGACAAAAGTTTTAAGCAAATTTTAGAAAAATTTAAACCCAGCGAGAGCTTTATAAGCGAACTTTACGCTCCAAAAGATGACGCTAATATAAAACACGGCGAGAGAGTATTTTATTCTCGTGAAAATGCGCTAATAATCGGTGGTTTGCGTAAAGCAATAGAAGAAATAGATCTAGATTTTAGGCATTTTTTTATAGCGCCTCTACTCAGCGAGGCTAGCATCCATTCAAATACAGGTGGTGTATTTAAGGGCTTTTACAAAGACAAGAATGGTGTAGGAAAATTCGGCGGTAGCGGAGAAAATGCGTTAAATAGAATTTTAGGTAAAATTACTCTTCAAAAACCAATTTTTTCAAATTTTACGAGCAAATTTGAAGTTTATCAGCAAGATGCCTTAAAGCTAGCGAATATTTTATCCCCTTTGGATATCGCTTACTTTGACCCGCCGTATAACCAGCACCCTTACGGCTCAAACTATTTTATGCTAAATTTAATCGCAAATTTTAAAGCTCCGAACCTTAAAAATTTAAGCGAGGTATCGGGCATACCAAACGACTGGAATCGCTCGAATTTTAATAAAAAGGCAAAAGCAGCAGATGAATTTTTTGCCTTATTATCCAAATTTCCGGCTAAATATTTAGTCATCTCTTTTAATTCGGAAGGATTTATCAGCGAGGCGGAGTTTCTTTTAAATTTATCAAAAATCGGCAAAGTCATAAAACACGAAATCCGCTATCCAACTTACCGCGCAAGCAGAAATTTAAATAACAGGGCGCTTTACGTAACCGAATACATCTATATCGTAAAAAAGGTTTAAAGTGGCAAATAGTGATGATCTAAGGAAAAATGTAAATCAGCATAAACCTAAAAATACCGAGTCAAAATTTGACGACAAAAATATAGCGCAGGCCATGCAAAAAACTATTGATTATATAGAAAATAGATTTAGTCAAATTCCAAATTTTAACGGTTTTTACCTTGAATTTAGCGGAAGATTGTCATTAAAAGGAATGATGGAAAATATAAAAAATGGCGGTATCAGAAAACAGTTTGATACAACATGGGAAGACAACACTATCATGCCTGATGGAGGCTTTTTGATACTCAAAAAACGAGGCGACACAAAATATCAAAAACCCCTTCTAGCGGCAGAAGTTAAAAGACAAGGCACAAATGATAAACGCGCTAAAGAAGGGTTAAAAAAACAAGCTAGGGGTAATGCAATAGAGCGCCTAGGCAAAAATTTAATCGGCATAAGAGCTATGATGAACCACGAAGACATAACGCCTTTCGTATGTTTTGGTAGCGGTGACGACTTTAACGAAAATGACGCTAGCACAAAAAACGTATTTTCAAAACTTAGCACAATGAATGAATTTTACTACCTCAACAAAACTTATATTTTTAAGCTAGACGGCAACAGCGAGCACAATAAATTTTCTCCCGTAAGTATGTATTTTCGAAAAGAGGAGTGGGGTGCAAACGAGATGTTTGAAATAATGAAAGAGATCGCAGAGACTAGTTTGCGATATTATATCTTTTAGGCGAAAATATGAACGTTTTAATTAAAATTTGCGGTATCAAAACACCTGAAGAAGCATGCGCTGTGGCAAGTCTAGGTGTAAATTTTTTAGGCGTAATTTTTGTATCAAGCTCCAAGCGCTGCGTCAGCGTAGAAACAGCACGCAAGATCGCGCGTATCGCGCACCAAAACGGCGCAAAGTGCGTCGGAGTTTTTGCTTTGAGCTGCAAAAAACATGGCGCCGCCGCACGCGAATGTAAAAATTTTAGCGGCAAAACTCGCGGCGAAGAAATTTGCAGCAACAAGGGCGATAGCAAAAT
>NZ_CALIJF010000232.1 GCF_938018035.1 uncultured Campylobacter sp.
TTCGGACGCTTCGAAGAGATTGCTTTCAACGCGGGCCTGCTTGATCACTCGATCATCCTAAACGCGCAGGATTACGCGCGCATTGCAGCTCCGCACATTGTTAGCTTCACCGAAAAGGCTACGGAAGGCGAATAGTCGCGCATCGTCCGTTTCACACAAGAACAAGAGAACTCGGATTAAATTAACCCAAAAGCAAGGGCAGAAAAAGACAGCGCGAGAGTGGTTGTAAAGCGGCGCTTTGATTTTTGATCTTTTTTCTTCATATTAAGGCTTTAAAATTTGCAGTATGATCAGGAGTAAAGAAATCGCGACCGAAACAAGGGGAAATGTTATGAAGCAGGTGTGGATATTTTTGCTGTGCCTACTTGCGCTATGCGGCATGGAAAATGCCGCGGTCAAGGAAGACGATGCGCCGCGGCCAGAGATTTATCAGAGTATGAAAGATATCTACGACGATCTACCGATCGCGCAACTACCGATGCGCTATCCGGGAGGAATTTCGCCCTTAGCGGCTATCGATAAAAATTTACTTGATAAAAATAAGCTGTTTTCGTTCGCAAAGGAGAACTTTTTAATCGACAATCTAAGCGCGTACTGGGTGAGGATCGAAGACATAAGGGCTTGTCGTTTGCCAAAAAAGAGCACCAAAACAATTCTGCTAAGGCTTTATCTGAGGGATTTTCAAGATAGCAAACAGGGGCACGAATACGTTTTTATGTGCCTTTTAAACGACGCATTTCGTATAAGTGATTGTCGCGAAATTTACGTCGATTACGTGCACTGCGGTAAAAGCAAGCCGCCGATGCGCGCCAAGCAGGAGTTCGTCATCGATGCCAATTTACGCTGCACAGTAACAACGCACTACCATACTTTAGATGGCGGTAAGGAGCTGTACAGAAATGTCTGCGTGCACGAAATAAAAAACGGCGCGATCGTTACTAAGGATTAAAATCCAAGGCGATTTTGCGAGATGTTTTTGGCCGTAAAGCCGTAAATTTCATAAGCATAGCCGCAAACTGAGACGCGAATTTGCTCTATCTATGAGCCCCGGCTATTTCAAATCGCGATAAAATGACGCTCAAACCGAGCCCTGAATTCGTCATATTGATGAGGTGCTGTTTCAAGCGCGCCAAAACGGCTCGTAAATCTTTGGTGCACCGCAGCGTCCCACTAAGATGCATCGCCTTACGGAGCATTTTAACGACGCGAGCGCTTTATTTGTTTTGGCTTCCTGCGACAAGCTGAATATCAAATCTGAAATTCTTGGCAAGCCCCAAAAGCAGCGAGGATAAAACATCCAAATTTTAAAATTTAAAAATTTTTAAAAAAATGTGAGTTTAAAAAGAATTAATCGCGACGATATCGCATCGCCGCGACTGAAGAAGGCATCATCATGCCCGCGAAGGTATTTATTTCATAGCGCCTTGTTGTTTCATCTGATCCATCATCTGCTTAAATATCTCTTTAGCTTGTTTGCAAGTGGCCTCTTGCTGCTCCTTAGGAAGTGCGCTGATCTGATCCATAGACTGCTTTTTTTGATCCTCATACATCTTGACCTGCTGCTCTTGACCCGCTTGTTTGT
>NZ_CALIJF010000233.1 GCF_938018035.1 uncultured Campylobacter sp.
GAAGCTGCTTTAAAAACCCGCCGAATGACGCCGCGGGCAGGCTGATCGAAGCGGCGGGATTAAAAGGCCACGCGATCGGCGGAGCGAAATTTAGCGAGCAGCACGCAAATTTCATCATAAATTTCGGCAGCGCGAGCTTTGAGGATGTGATTGCGCTCATAAATTTAGCGCAAAGCCGCGTTTTTGAGGAATTCGGTATCGAACTGGAAACCGAAGTCGTGGTGCTATAAAAAGGAATTCGTATATTTTGCCCCGACTAAACTTGCTCGGTTGTCTATTTCGTCTTTTTGCACTGGATTTTTTTATGCTTTGAAATTTTAAAATACCGATGAAATCGTCAAATTTAAAAGCGCTCGAATAGGGTGCGTCGGCGATACTAGCCGCTGTTTCATCGCTTAAAATAGTCGCTACAAAAATAGCCCGCAAAAGTAATCAATTTTATCCCGTTTATCTCGCCATGAAAAACAGTTGTTGAATTTTGCGCGCCAAACCGACGCGATCGTCTAAATCGGCGTTCCGTAACCGTCTAAGCGGGTAAGCAAATTTAGCTCAGATAGTAACCCGCTAAAGCCGCGACGATGGCGAGAGTAAGCGCGGCCGTTAATTTATATAGCCGCAAAGCTCCGGCGCAGCGACTTTTCATATCGCGGATTTTAGGTGGCTTGCTAGCTAAATTTAGCTCCGCAAGCGCCGCGTCAAATTTACCGCAATCAAGCCTCCCCTCCGCAAAATCTCTAAAAATCAGCGTATCAAAATGCAGCCTAACGTGCAGATAAAACAGAGCCGCAAAAGCCGTCAAAAAGCCCGCAATAACGGCAAAATGTGTAAAAATAGTAAGACAGACGGCTAGCTGAAGTAAATTTAACAAGAAAACCAGCCTATGCGTCGCCAAAAACCTAGCCGTAACCAGCGCCAAGGCTCTGTCGCCCGTCCTTTGGCGGCATTCGCGCTCCCCGCCTTGCGCCGCTTTTTTGCTTTGCTCCGCATTCGTCATTTTCTCTCCTCATTTTGGACGTTTGGCTAAATTCCAGTTTGTTTTCGCCGAGAAATTTACAATGCCGCTTGTTTCTAGCATTCAGATTTTTTAAATTTGATCCCTCAAACCGGACTTGATCAAATTTAGCCTGCGCCTATTTCGCGCGTAAATTTGCCGCTTTTTTACTTCGCTTTCAAATTTCGCTGGTGCGAACGGCTATCTGCTCTATCTGCTCACGCAGCGAGCTAGCGACTGCGATCTTTTCGCGACGAGATTTTAGTAAATTTAGCGCCTCGTCAAAGCCCAGTCCCGCGTAAATCACCAGCCAAGCAAGCAGCACCGACGCGCTCCTGCCGTAGCCCAGCGCGCAGCACACTAGCACTTTTTTATCGTTTTGCTCGGCGGCTCGTTCGTTTGGGGTCACGAAAGTTTGCCCTGCCTCGGCGATCTTGCTTTTGTTTGCCGAGCCGCACGCTAGCAAATTTACCCGCGAGCCCGCTTGCCTGTGAAATTTAAAATCTCGCCCGTGCGCGTAGCTCGCTTTGGCGCTAAAATTTGATCCTAGTTCCGCCGCCTTTTGCGGTAAATTTTCGCCGCCGCAAAGAG
>NZ_CALIJF010000234.1 GCF_938018035.1 uncultured Campylobacter sp.
TTCAAATGATATTTACGATATATTGTATTGTGCGGCGGATTAAATGCTGCTTAATATTTTTATTACAAACGCGAAATAAAAAGCCTAGAAACAAAGGTTTGTACGAACTAGCTTCTACATCGCAATTATCAAATACCTTTTCTTGCAGCCCTCTTAATATTTAAGACCGCTATCTTTCGTAGTAAAATAAATTTCTACATTCGAAAAAATAGGCAAATCTTGTAAATTCTCTAGTTCTACCTTATACATACCTTTTTGTAAGGGCGTGCAGGCGATCGTCGCACTATATGCGTCATAGTGTTTCTCGCCCCTATAAATACTCGTTTGCATATACGCGGGGCGTAAATTCCTCACCTCTGCAAACACGGGTTTTAACTTATAATAAAAATACTCCTTTCCGCGTCCAAATTTATTCGGCTCATTATCTATTTTGTATATCTTTAGACTTAGCGGTATTTTGGTACCGCGCAGCAGCGTTTCGTTCACGTCGTATTCCCCTCCTATATACGTATTTGCGAACTCATCATCCAAGAGCTTCATATCTCTATCGTAATCGTATGAGACAAAATCCAAAGTAAAATATCTACAAATTTTATCATCTTTGTTATTTATATATAATTCCGCTTTATTGCCGGCTTTAGTTAAATTTATATCGGTAAATTCCATAGGAATGCGCGGCTTAATTATCAAATAATTTATAAGCTCCTCCGCCACATAACAAAACAAAATAGACGCCGCTATTATAAAAATAAATTTTAATACTCTCATATTGCTCCATTTATAGGCATTTTAGCGGATTTATCCTTTCGCTTTAAGCATAATAGATTTTATTCACATTCATGAATATATGGATCTTTTAGGGTAAATTCGCCATGATCTCCCAGCCAAAATTTTGCATACTTAAAGTTATCAACGGCAACTGAATGCATTGCATGGTATACTCCTTAACGATAAATTTTTGTATTTAAATATAAATTTCTACAAACGGATGTTTGCGAAACTTTGTCTTTAAATTTGCTAATTTTAATAAAAACCGCTTTAAGACCGTTTATTAAATTTACGGAATCGATAAAAAGTAGATAATCTTCGCTCTTATATTTTATCGGTCCGAAATAAATCAGAGTATCTCCTGCGATCTTGTTTCGATAATCCTCAAAATCTATCCTGCTATAATATGAATCGTATGAGGGGTCTTTTATAATTTTACTGCACTCTTGCGGATCTAGAATATACATAAAATTTGCAAAAGACATCTCGTATAACCGAAAATCTCTATACGTCATAATATACAAAAGCTTATTATCAAATTTATATAACGTAAATCCTCTCCCGCTAAAGCCGTCTCTAATCGTTGTATTCATATCCATATACCAGCAATCGCCCATATTTTTCTTTAAAACGGGGTTATTGTAATCCGTCGTATCAAAAACCAGAGGTTTGATTATATTTATATTTTTCCACTCGAACAGATCATCGTAAAAGTCGTTGCAGAAGTCTCTTTCTTTTGATAAATGCTCTTCATATTCTTTTTTGAGCGTTGCATTATCTTCTATCGTAACAAAATAAAAACTCTTGCCATTAAAGGTAGTTGCACCCCGGATCATAGGTTCGTGAAGAGCTTTTCTTACAACTTTTTTATCTTGAATTTTCCATAAAATAGGTTCCAGTTGCCATGGCATCGATGGATGCTTTATATCATCCGCTTTTGCGAACGATACGGCAAACAAGATCGCTAAAATAAAACGAACTTGCATCCCTCACTCCTTAAATAGGCTTTTGAAGCCTTAAAAGCGTTTTTTGTTATCGGTTGTATAAGCTTATACAACATAATTACTTAATCAAAGTATAAAATACATTATCGTATCCGCACAAATATGAATTTATGCATATACCTACGATCTATACGGCAGGCTATCAATATTTAAATTACCGATCAAGTTTATTCACACTCATGAATATATGGATCTTTTAGGGTAAATTCACCATGATCTCCCAACCAAAACGTC
>NZ_CALIJF010000235.1 GCF_938018035.1 uncultured Campylobacter sp.
TTCCAGAAGAGCCAAAATTCGACACAAAAATCCCGCAGGTTCTAGATGCGTTAAAGGTTGCGAAGCGCCCCGTTATCATTGTGGGTAACGGTGTAACGCTTGCCGGTGCTAACGAAGAATTTCTAAAACTAATCGAAATTTTAAAAATCCCCGTTATCGGTACTTTCGCTAGATACGATATCGTTAGAAATGACCATGAGCTATTTTTTGGCAGATATGGCACTATCGGCAATAGAGCGGCAAATTTTGTCGTGCAAAATTCCGATCTAATCATTGCTATAGGTGCTAGATTAAATATCCGTGCAGTCAGCTATAACTGGGAATTCTTCGGCAGAGAAGCCAAAAAAATTTTAGTCGATATCGACCAAAACGAACTAAACAAAAAAACTATTGCCGCAGATATTAAGATAAAATCTGATGCGAAGGTTTTTATATCGGATTTGCGATCTGCGTTGAAAGACGAGCTGGATTTTGGATTTTGGCTTGAAATTTGCAAAAATTACAGAAAGAATTATCCTACGATTGAGCCTTTTAGACAAAATGTAAAAGAGTGGGTTGATTCATATAATTTCTTCGATGTGCTATCTAATCATAAACGAGATTTAGTTTATGTATTCGGTAACGGTACGGCATGTGTTTCATCTTATCAGAGCTTGCGCTTATATGAGAATCAAAAGGTGGTAGTAAATTCGGGTTGTGCTTCGATGGGGTACGATCTGCCTGCCGCAATCGGTGCGTGTTTTGCAAACGGCAAGGGCAATACTATATGCGTCACTGGAGAGGGCAGCTTGCAGATGAATATTCAAGAGCTTCAGACAATAATTCATAATAAGCTTCCGATCAAAATCTTTGTTCTGAATAATGCAGGCTATATTTCTATCAGAAATACTCAAAACAACTTTTTTAAAGGGCACAAGGTAGGCTCGGATAAAGATAGCGGCGTGAGTTTTCCCGACACCATAAAATTGGCAAAAGCTTATGGTTTTGAAGCTTGCAGGATAGAAAACCAGCTAAATTTAAAAGAAGATTTGGAGAAAATTCTATCCAAATCCGGTGCGGCAGTTTGCGAAGTAATGCTTTCGCCTACTGAAAAAATGGAGCCAAAATTATCGTCTAAGATAAAGCCTGACGGCAAAATGATCTCAAAGCCGCTTGAAGATATGTTTCCTTTTTTGCCGCGTGAGGAATTTTATAAAAATATGATAATTAAGCCGGTAGATGAATAAAGCTGTAGTTTTTGACTTAGACGGGACTATTTATTTTGGGAGTAAAATTGCCGATTTTGCTTTGCAAACTATAGATGAGCTTGAATCCAATGGTTATAATGTCTTATTTTTTACTAATAATTCAACTAAAACAAGAGTTGAAATTTTAGATAAATTAATTCATATGGGTATAAGAACTACTGTAGATAAAATATATACCTCAGCTTATGCTAGTGCTATATTTTTGCAAAGAAAGGATCTAAGAAATATATTTTTAGTTGGTAGCCGTGGTTTTAAAAGTGAATTAACGAATGCAGATATAAATGTTGAGGATGAGTATAGTTGTGAAGCCGTGGTAATTGGGCTTGATTTAAATTTTAACTATGAAATTTTATCAAGAGCTCTTATTGCATTACAAAAATCTCGTAGAATAATAGTGGCAAATACAGATAAAAATTTCCCGGTAGAAAATGGTCTTTTAAGACCCGGTGCCAATGCTATGCTAAGTGCAATCCTTGGTAGTATTGGTGAAGAAATTAAGCTGGATATAGTAGGAAAGCCAAATCCTTTTATGCTCGAAATTTTATGTAAGGATTGGGGGCTCGATAAACAGCATATCGTTGTGGTAGGTGATAGGATAGAAAGTGATATGGCTATGGCAAGGAATTTTAATTGTAAAGGAATTCTAGTTGGCGATAATATTACATTGCTAGATGTTAAGAATAAAATTTTAAGGAGCTAAAATGAATGTTTTAGAATACGAGATGATCGATATTCTTAAAAGACTTAAAGACGAATATGGTGTTTTTGAGATCAAAGCAGAGTACGAGAATGAAGGTAGTAGGCAGGAGGAACTTTGTAGACTAAAAGATATTACCTCTAAAGTTGGGCTTCCTATTATTATGAAAATCGGAGGCGTCGAAGCGGTAACCGATATATATAACGCTATTACTCTAGGTGTAAATGGTATCATAGCGCCGATGGCAGAAACAAAATTTGCCGTTAGTAAATTTTTGGGAGCTATAAACACTTTTGTTGCTGAGGATAATCGTAATGACATAGAATTTGCGATTAATGTAGAAACTATAACCTGCTATGATAATTTTGATGATATTCTATCCTTGCCTAATATAAATACTCTTTCTGGCGTAACAATCGGAAGAGTCGATTTTACAAGTTCGATGGGTAAAGATAGGAGCTTTGCAGATAGCGATGAAATGCTAAGACATTGTGAAAATATTTTTACTAAAGCGAGAGCTAAGGGATTAAAATGCGGTTTAGGTGGAGCCATATCCGCGAAGTCATGCGATTTTATTAAATATCTCATTTCCAAAGGACTACTTGATAAATACGAAACGCGAAAGATCGTATATTGCAAAGATGCTGTAAACAATATGGAAGCCGGAATTTTAGCTGGCGTTGAATTTGAATTAGCTTGGCTTAAGAGCAAGCGTAGGTATTATCACAGAATCAAGTCCGAGGATGAGAAAAGAATCGAAATGCTTGAAAAAAGGCTAAGTAACAGATGAATCTTTTCATCACGGGCGGTAGTGGTTTTATCGGCTCGCATCTAAAAAAGCGTCTTGCGCTAAATGGAAATTTTAACGTTTTCGCTCCAA
>NZ_CALIJF010000236.1 GCF_938018035.1 uncultured Campylobacter sp.
ATCGATGAAAAAGATCCTAAAAAGATAATTGAAATTTGCAAAGCGATAGCGCCTACATTCGGCGGTATAAATTTAGAGGATATCAAAGCTCCCGAGTGCTTCGAGATCGAGCGCGAGCTACAAAAAGCCGTCGATATCCCCGTCATGCACGACGATCAACATGGCACCGCTATGATTACGGGCGCAGGGCTAATCAATGCAGCCCTTATCAGCGGCAAAAAGATCGAGGATATGAAGATCGTCGTAAGCGGCTCGGGCGCTGCTGGCATAGCGTGTGCAAAGATGTATCGTAATTTAGGCGCCAAACATATCATAATGCTCGATTCCAAAGGGGTGATCCACAAGGGTCGCACCGATCTTACCGAGCAAAAGAAAGAATTTGCCCTAGACACCGCAGATCGCACGCTAGAGGACGCGATGAAGGGCGCGGATATGTTTTTGGGCCTTAGCAAGCCGGGCGTTTTAACCAAAGAGATGGTAAAGACTATGGCGCCGCATCCAATCATTTTTGCGCTTGCAAATCCGGTACCGGAAATTTATCCAAGCGAGGTCGAGGAAGTAAGAAACGACGCGATCGTAGGCACCGGCAGAAGCGACTTTGCAAATCAGATCAATAACGTTTTGGGCTTTCCGTATATCTTCCGTGGCGCGCTTGACGTAAGAGCCAAAAAGATTACGGAAAATATGAAAATTGCTGCCGCTCGTGCGATGGCGGATCTTGCTCGCGAAGAAGTTCCTGCAGAAATCCGCAAGATGCTGGGCAAAGATAGCTTGAAATTCGGCAAAGACTACGTTATCCCAAATCCTTTCGATCCGCGCGTATTTGCCGTGATCTCGACGGCGGTTGCAAAAGCTGCGGTAGATGACGGTGTCGCTCGCGTCAAAGAGTTCGACGCTGCGGCTTATAAAAAGAGCCTGGAAGCAAAAAAGATATGATCTCTCGCTCCAAATCGGGGCGAGATTAAATTTAAGAGACGCAGATGCAAAATTTAGCTTTACTTACCGATTTTTATCAGCTTAGCATGATGCAGGGCTATTTTTTTACAAAGCCCGATCAGACAGCGGTTTTTGACGTTTTTTATCGTAAAAACCCAAGCGGCGGCGGTTACGCGATATTTTGCGGCTTAAACGAGGTTGTGGATTATATCGAAAACTTAAAATTTAGCGACGACGACATCGCATATCTAAAAAGTCTAAATTTATTTAAGCCCGAATTTTTGGAATTTCTAAGAGGCTTTAAATTTAGAGGCGAAATTTACGCAATGGATGAGGGGCAGATCGTATTTCCGCACGAGCCGCTGATCCGCGTCAAGGCAAACATTATGGAAGCGCAGCTCATCGAGACAGCGATCCTAAATACGATAAATTTCCAAACTCTCATCGCTACGAAAAGCTCGCGTATAAACTTTAGCGCCAAAGGTGATTTGGTGATGGAGTTTGGCTTGCGCCGCGCTCAGGGGCGAAGTGCGGGCATCTACGGCGCAAAGGCTGCGATTATAGGCGGTTGCAGCGCCACGTCAAATGTGCTCGCCGCAAAGAAATTCGACGTGCCCGCGATCGGCACCCACTCGCACTCGTGGATTCAGAGCTTTGATAGCGAGCTGGAGGCGTTTCGCGCCTACGCTAAAATTTATCCGAACAGCACGCTTTTGCTCGTCGATACCTACGATACTCTCGCAAGCGGCGTGCCGAATGCGATCAAGGTTTTTGAGGAGCTGCGCGCAAGCGGTCATGAGCCGCTTGGAATCCGCATAGATTCGGGCGATCTGGAGTATTTGACTAAGCAGGCGCGTAAGATGCTCGACGCGGCGGGCTTTAAGAACGCAAAGATCACAGCGTCGAATGATCTGGACGAATACGCGATCGATCAGCTTAAGCTTTTCGACGCTAAAATCGATAGCTGGGGGATCGGCACGAGGCTTATTACGGGCGGAGATAGTTCAAGTCTAGGCGGCGTGTATAAGCTAAGCGGTATCGAAAAAGATGGCGAGATCGTGGCTAAGATCAAAATTTCAAACGATCCGCGCAAGATCAACAACCCCGGCTATAAGCAGGTCTTTAGGCTCTTCGACAAGGATAACGGCATGGCGCTTGCCGATCTGATTGCGTTTGATGAAGAGAGCATAGATGAGAGCGCGCCGCTTGAAATTTTCCACCCTCTTTACACCTATAAGCGTAAAATTTTAACGAATTTCAGCGCGCATAAGCTCTTGCGGCCCGTTTTCAGGGAGGGCAAATTCGTAGGCGCCCGCCGCACGGTAAGCGAAATCGCGCGTTTTAGCAAGGAGCAGAAGAGTAAATTTTGGCTCGAGCACCTTCGCAACGTCCATCCGCAGAGCTACAAAGTGGATCTCTCTCAAAAGCTTTGGGATATACGAAAATCACTCATCAACGAGTGTAACCTAAATTTAAAGGAGAAATATGTTTAAAGTTCTATCGTGCGCCGCTTTGGCGTTAGTTTTGCTAGGATGCGGCTCAAACCAGCTCCGCCAATCCCCGGATAGCGCTATGAATAAGCAAGCGCAGAGCGAAAAAACCATAACCAAAGAGAACGCAAAGACCTTCTATTTCGTCGATGAGCAGGGCAAAAAACTATCGCTTAGTTCAAACGACGATTTCAATACCGCCGTGCTAGAGGACGATAGCGGCAAAAGCTACAACCTCAAGCGCGAGCGAGCCGCAGACGGCATCTATATGGAGAACAAAGACGGAGTGAGCATCCACTTCAAAAAAGGTGAGGGCATAGTGGAGTTTAGCAAATACAAATCCATCCCGATCACCGAGGTCAAATAAACTTTAAAATTTTTGGTTAAATTCCGATTTAGCGCCGGAATTTAACCCTCTTTTCCTGCGCTAAATTCGGAGAAAGTTATGTTACTAGGCAAAATCGATTATCTAAATTTGCTCCCATTTCACGTATTTTTAAAATCCCTTCCGCT
>NZ_CALIJF010000237.1 GCF_938018035.1 uncultured Campylobacter sp.
ATATTTCTTTTCGCCTTATACAAAAGCCCCAGTCTGATCTGCTCCAGCTCGCTTGCGCTCATCTCGCTCCTTTTAAATTTGAGATGGATTATGACGCTTGCGGGCTTTAAATTTGCTTACGAACGGCGACGAAATTTTAAAATTTCGGCTTGGATAAATTTGCAATTAAATTTTAGCGGCGGATCGTCTAAATGGAGCGAAGGCGGAATTTCGGTAGAAATTTAAGCGGCACGGAATTTTAAAAATTTCGTGCCGTAAGAGAGATAAAATTTTACGGGCGCGCTTTAAATTCGCTATAAAATTTCACTGCGCCGAGTCGTAAAATTTCGCGAAACAAACGCCGCAGATTATGCTGCGAAATTTAGGGCGCCCGAGCGGACGCCGATAAATTTACGAACGCTCGCGCCGCAAAAAAGCGCCGCGCGGACGCCGCTAGAAAAATTTAAATTTTTCTATAAGGCGCCTGTCCTACTTCGTAGAAGTTATTGCCCTCGCTATCTATCGCTACGATAGCTGGGAAATCCTCTACGGTAAGTCGCGCGACCGCCTCGGGGCCGAGCTCCGGATAGGCTAGCACTTCATATTTTTTGATACTTTGGCTGATTAGCGCGCCCGCTCCTCCGATAGCGACCATATAGACGCAACCCGATTTTTTCATCGCCTCGACGACGGCGTCGCTGCGGTAGCCCTTGCCGATCATGCCGTTTATGCCTACCTCGTTTATCATCGTCGGAGTATATTTATCCATGCGTCCGCTAGTCGTAGGTCCCGCAGCACCGATTGCCTGACCGGGTTTAGCAGGAGTCGGTCCCAGATAATATATAGTCTCGCCGGCTAAGCTTACGGGTAGCTTCTCGCCGCGAGCGAGGGTTTCGGTTAGAGCCTTGTGCGCGGCATCGCGAGCTGCGATGATGGTGCCGCTGATTAGGACGTTATCGCCCGCCTTTAGGCTTTTTACTACGCTTTTATCGAAAGGTGCGGTAATTCTTTTAACTTCTGACATGATTTCCTCCTTATAGTTCGGCGTCGGCATGGCGAGCCGCGTGGCAGTTGATATTAACGGCGACCGGAAGCCCCGCTATGTGGGTCGGATACCACTCTACATTTACCTTAACGGCGGTATTTATGCCGCCCAGACCCTGCGGACCGACGCCCGTAGCGCGCGCCATCTCCAATAATTCATCCTCTAGCTTGGCGTAGCGCTCGTCGGGATTTCTGCTGTCGATCGAGCGAACCGCGGCTTGCTTGGCTAAAAGCGCCGCCTTATCCATCGTGCCGCCGATACCGACGCCTACGACCATAGGAGGACAAGCGTTAGGACCAGCGTATTTGACCGCCTCTAAAAATACCTTTTTTACCCCTTCGATGCCGTCTGCGGGAACAAGCATTTTTAGCACCGATTTGTTTTCGCTGCCAAAGCCCTTAGGAGCTACTTTGATCTTAAGCTTGTCGCCGGGGATGATGCGGGTATTGATGACTGCGGGGGTATTGTTCGTGGTGTTTTTTCGCTCAAAAAGTGGCTCTGCGACCACGGATTTGCGTAGATAGCCACCTACGTAGCCGTCCGCAACACCTGCGTTGATAGCATCCTCCAGATATCCGCCCTCGATATGCACGTCCTGACCGAGTTCGACAAAAACCACCGTCATACCGGTATCTTGGCAGATCGGCGCGACCTCTTTTGCCGCCAAATCGGCATTTTGTAAGAGCTTGCCTAAGATATCTTTGCCGATAGGCGAAGTCTCGTTCTCGCGCGCTTTCTCAAATGCCGCGCGCATATCTGGCGTGACGTGATAACAGGCTTTTTTGCAAAGTTCGCTGACTACTTTGGTAATTTCATCCGCTTGGATCGTTTTCATGATCTCTCCTTGTATTGAAATTTTAATGGATTATATTCCGTTAAACTAAAAACTTAGTTTAAAATTTTATCTTCATTTAATAAATTTTAACAAAAGGCTAGAAAATAAGCGGTTTTTAATCTTTTTATAATAAAATACCGCTTTCCGAATTATCAAATACTAAAAATTTTGCGAAGAAATTTTAAAATCAAGGAAACCTATGAAAAAGAAAACTCTTGTGCTGCTCGTGGGCGCTTGTGTGCTTATAGGAATGATACTTTCTCTTGGGATTGCGGAGATGGTTCACCTTACGGGCACCGATAAATTCTGCGTATCCTGTCATACGATGCAGCCGATGGCAAACGCCTTTCACAACGATGTTCACGGCGGCAATAACCCGCAAGGCTTCAAGGCCGATTGCGTCGCCTGTCACGTTTCTCATGAAAATACCTTTATGTATCTTTGGACTAAAGCTCTAACCTCCGCAAATGATGTCTACAAAACGGTCTTTACCGATGCCGATAAGATCGACTGGCAAGAAAAACGCAAGGAGCGAAATCATTTCGTTTATGAAAGCGGCTGCCTGAGCTGCCATCGAAATTTAAAAGAGCAGAATAATCAAGTAAATAAAGCCTGGCTTGCGCATAGGGATTATTTCGCGGGCACTACCGGCAAAACCTGCGTGCAGTGCCACGAAAATGTCGGTCACAAAAATATGGGTATAGAGATTACCAAATATTGGGATAAATACAACCGAGAAAATAACAAAACCAAGTAAAGGAGAAGCAATGCTAAAAAAAGTCGCTATTTTAATAGCCTGTATCGCATCGTTTGCATTCGCAGAAATGCCCGCGCAGCATGCGAATATGTCCGCGTCGGACGCGAACGTAAGCAATTCCGTAAACGTTAGTCTTACGAAGAATTTAAAGGTAAATAGGCAGCTTACGCCGCTAGCTAGACGCTGCGTCGAGTGCCATGCCGAAAAAACTCCGGGCGTCGTTGCGGATTGGAAGATGAGCCGCCACGCTCACGTAGGCGTTAGCTGTACCGACTGCCACTCGCAGCCAGCAGATAGCCCTATGGCAGCTAAAGAGCCGCATCCGAAAGACACAGACAATCATATTTCGGTGCTAGTTAGCCCTAAAACCTGTGCCAAATGCCACAGTAACGAGGTTAAAGAGTTTGAAAACAGCGGTCACGCAAGAGGCGCTATGCAGATGCAAGCCAACAAAGGAATGGTTGATCTAATGTATCACTACGAAGGACGTGATATCCCTGATCTTAAACACGCGCCTGATATTACCGGCTGCTCTCAATGCCACGGTAGCGTCATTAAAATGGATGAGCATAACAAGCCTACCAAAGAGACCTGGCCCGTTTACGGCATCGGTACGGTTTATCCGGACGGTAGCGTAGGCGGATGCAAATCATGCCACTCGAGTCATAAATTTTCGATTGCTGAAGCTCGTAAGCCTGCTGCTTGCGCATCTTGCCACTTAGGACCTGATCATCCGGATATCGAAATTTACAACAACTCAATGCACGGACACGTATTTAACGCCGAAGGCAATGAATGGAAATTTGACAGCGCTCCTGGTACTTGGGCAGTTCCTGACTACCGCGCCCCTACATGCGCGACCTGCCATATTAGCGGCGGTGTGGGCGATCTAAACTCCACTCACAATGTATCTCAACGCTTGAAGTGGAATTTGTGGCAGCCTAAGAGCAATCTACGCACCGGCGGTAATGAGACCGCGGTAAGCGAGTTTTTAAATACCGGCAAACTAAACGTTGGTAATCCTTTGGCGGGTAACCTAAACGGTCCTGAGGCAGCGCGTGCGGAGATGAAGCAAGTCTGCAAAGAGTGCCACGCAAGCACCCACACGAATAATTTCTTTGAGGTGGGCGATAAGCAGGTACTTCTATATAACGTTTACAACGACGAAGCGACTAAGATGCTAAAAGAGCTTAAGGAAAAGAAACTTCTAAAAGACGATCCTTGGGCGGATGCGTTCCAGCGAATCTACTATGTTTCATGGCACCACGAGGGTCGCAGAATGCGTCAAGGCGCGCTAATGGGCGGACCTGATTATTCGCATTGGCACGGCGTATTCGAGGTCAAAAACGACATCAGAGAGATGCGCGAAATCTATGAGCGCCGCATTAAAACCGGCAAGATCGAGGAATAATCCTTTTTAGTCTGCTAAATTCTGCCAGACTAAACAGATCAAGCTTGTAAACCCCTGCACTTCGCAGGGGCTTTTTTGTTTGGATAAAATTTTGGAATTTTATTTTGTAATCCGCGCAAAGCCCATCGAAAATCGCCCCTAAAAGCCACTACAAAATCACTATCTAATTATTTAAGATTATTGAGAATTTATGACGGAAGTAGCTGATAAATTAGAGTAAATTTATCTCTTTGCAATCCAAAATTAGCTACAATCGCGCATATCATTTAAAAGGAATTTTATGGACAAGCAAACGGCATTAGACTTTTTGAGACTTCATCAGCCGATGCCTGCGCAGCTTTCGGATCAGCTCGCGGCAGAGTTTCGCGCGGTACGGGAATTTTTGCGTGATAATCCATGTGATGAAGCGCTTGAGCCGCTTTTGCGCTCGCTAAACGAGGGCGACGGCGCAGGTGAATATCCGCTCGTGGACGAGGTGCTAGGTGCGGCGGATGATGCTGCTGCGGTAGCTGCGATTAGAGCGGTCTTGGAAGATCCGAGCACGGGCAGCGGAGCGCGATTTTGGGCGACGCTTTTTAGCGTGAGCTTCGTCCGTAAGGAGCTCATCGCAAGCCTGGAGACATCGCTTAAATACGCAAACGATGATTTGATCGAGCTTACGAAGGAGCAGATCGAAATGTTCAAGCAGCTGACGTAAAGCTAGCTGCGTAACTTATGGTTGCGCCTTACTCGCCAGATTGCGCTGCTACAAAGCAAATCCAAATTTATAAAAATCGGCTTAATCGAAGGCTGCTTTTAAATTTTAAAATTTTGCGGTCGCTTAAAATTTTTTAGAGGCGCGATTATGCAAGAGGCGCGCTTTATTTTCTATGCGCTGTAGTAGGCGCCCTGTGCGAGGGTTGCTATCGGCGAAGATATAGCGTCGCCGCTAAGTGCGAGCGGCGCAGGCACCGAGAGATATCTACCTAGGGAGGGTAGAAATTTCACAGCGTCGTTTGAAGTAAAATTTTAAATCTGCGGGCTTGTGATAGAATTTAAGTCGTAATAGTGAAGCAGAATTTAATATCGCTACGAGCTCACCGCTGAAATTTTAAGCTTGCGTCGCGCAGTGACGAGATTTTGCTCGGTGCGATCCATACGAAATCTTAAGCCGTAAAGATAAAGCAGAATTTCTCATACGTGATTTTTTGAGACGAAATTTTAAATAATGAGTTTGAAGCGGAATTTTAAGGTGCGAGTTAGAGACTATAAACTCGCACCGTCGATAGAAGATGCCGCGCCTTTTTGCGGGTTGAGAACTTCGACCGCGCAACAAAGAATTCCACGCCATTTCGCACTACAGCTACGGACCTCGACCACGCAGTGAGCAAGGTTGCGCTGCGCTATGCGACTAAGGATACTGCGCCATTTCGCAAGCGATTTTGTGGCGAGATAGGCTATGTGTTTGGGCGCACGACATAGAAATTTGTATGGTGCGATACACGTGGGATTACACGGCGCAGATTTCGCGTCCTCATCTGCACTGCTAAAAATTCTACTGAGCAGAGGTGATCTAGAAATTTTGCAGCGGCACAAAATTGCCTAGCGCGGATTTTGAGCTTGCGCAAAATTTCGCACCGCTAGCATGTGAGAGACCTGAAATTTTAAATTGCATGTCGCTTTAAAATTTTAAACTTATGAAATTTGAGCCGCGCTTACTTTTAAATCCTAATTACGCGCCGTGCTTGGCGATGAAATTTTAAAATTTATCGCGCCAAGAGCAGCTCGATCAATCGGCGGACGCAGCTAAAAATAAGATAGATAAAATGCATCAGCGCGTGAAGCGGGTCTAAATTTAAATTGCGGGCGAAATTTTAAAGCGTGGCCTAGACCGCTTGCGGGCGTTCGGTTTCGGCTTTAAAATAGTTAAATTTAGCGCTAGCGCCTGCGGAGCTTCGGCTATCTGATTTTTGCGGTGCCGAAGCAAAGTCCGTTTTCGTTGCACTGCATATTTTCGATTTGCGGATCCTCGCTTTCGCCGCAAATTTGAATCATCTGATGTGACGCCTCGTCCATTTTGGGCTCGCTACAATGCGAAACGCCTGGCTTTGGCTGCTCTGGAGCGGAGCAAGCGCATATAAATAATGCCGCGCAGGCGAACAAGAGGGTGTTTTTCATTTTAAATCCTTTTTAAAAAATGTCGTAATTTTATCTTTACAAAACTGAAATTTTACGGAATTTAAAGCGTTTTGGCTAAATTTAATGCAGCTGCATCTGCAAATATAAATTTTCTAAATTTCACGTTAGATACGAAGAGGCGGCGTGTAAAGCGAGATAAATTTAATATTTGTGAGCGAGTTTTAAGACGCAGCCCAAATCGTTTTACGGAAAGATAAGATTAAAGGCGCACTTAATCTTATCTATTGTTTTAAAATTTTTTACCGAAAGCCGCTAGAATTGCGCCCTTTAAACCAAAATAAGGAGAAAACATGGCAATGACGAATTACATGGAGCTTTTGATGGCAAATCAGCCGTGGAATTTGATTTTATTTATGGCGGTGCCGATGGGCTTAGCAGAAGCGATAGTAGCGAGCGAATTTTTTAGCTTGTACCGCGCGAATGAGGGCTCCTTGGCGCTAAAAATCAATAAATGCCTTAGCATCATTCTCGGCGCTTATTTTACGATATTAATCATTTACGTAGCGGTTAAAATTTTGCCCGCTATTCATTTACGTGGCGCTGCGGACGCCTTAGCTTTGGCTGCATACGCAGCAGCGGCGCTGCCTGCGCTAGTACTGCTACTTTTGGAGCTAGGAGTTATCGCAAAAGGAGCGGAATTTAGAGCTAGGCTTAAATTTCATTTCTTGGCGCTGATTGTATTTTTGGTGCTAGGACACGTCGCGATGATTTTTGGAATGACCGATCCAGGTGTGAGTGGCATGGAACATTCTATGATGGATCATGGCTCGATGGAGAACATGGATCACGGCGGCATGGATCACTCAAAGATGGAGCATTCACATTAACTTTTAGCATGCTCAGCTTGGGCTAAATTTTAAAATTCTATCTCGCCGATAGCGCGGGGTTGATAAATACTTCATGATTTGATTGCCTTTCGTCTATAAAATGCATATGCAAGCACCTCTCAAATAAAATTTTACCGTCTTTCATCTGTCGCCTGCGAGGTGGTAAATTTAATATCAAGCTTATCGCCCCGCCTTTTTA
>NZ_CALIJF010000238.1 GCF_938018035.1 uncultured Campylobacter sp.
TTGATCCTTAGTACGGGCGCTGGAAGTGGGTGCATGAACTACGGAGTAGGGGTTTTGGAGGTTGTAAAGCAAAAAGAATAAGGTCACAACCTTTAAAACAATAATTTTAAATCCCAGCGGGAAACCTTATTCTTTGATCTGCATTATAGTACAATTTTTATCAAAATAAAATGGCACTTGAACCTTTAAAACAATATAATTTGACATATATTTTATTTTGTATTATAATGAGGTAACAATAAGGGGTTATATTTGAAAACTAAAAAAGTTCTTAATCGCACGGGAAATACATATTGTGCATTTTGTGTATATTTTTTAGCCCTATCGTAGATGTTAAAATATTTGACATAAATTTTGGGCAGATAGAGTTCAGTATTTATTGCAATTAGTTTTTGAATCACAATAAAATATGCCTCTTAATGCCTTAATCTTATTCTGATTTCAAATCTAGAATAATTTTAGAAATATTTAAGTAAAATGGTCGTAAAATTAACTAAAATACTTAAGGTAAAAATAAAATATGGGATTAGCTCATAAACTCTATAAAATTGGCAGCCTGCTAAGTGACGACGATGTTAAGGCTATGATTAAAAGTTCCAATTTTAAGGATAGTGACCATATAACTTTGGCTATTGATTTTAAAATTGAGAACGGGAGGCTTCTTAGTACTCCAAAACTATCACGAACTTCATTAGATACCATAAAAACATTTTTTACAAAAAAGATAGGTGGAACTAGTAATTCATATTATTTATACCCTAACTACGAGTATCAAAACGAAAAAGATTTATATAAAAAATTCCAAGCTATTTCGCATACTTTACAAAATTCCATTTTAATCTATTCAAATCCACAAAATCATAGTTTAGCAAAGATTGTTTTTGATTATATAGATAACTACAAAAATGATGAACTTGGGTTAAAAGACTTTAAGCAAGGCGATTATTTTCTGATTTTACTTATAAATGGCAAAAGTTTTTATGAGCTCATGCCGGAAGTTCTGCAAAATTATATTAATGAATTGGTAAAGCCTCATATAGAGGACAAAAAAGGGAACGCTTTTTTAAAGGAGCAGATAGATATTGTTACCCAAGAAAAAGAACCTTGTGGGTATGATCCGAATGTCAAGTTTTTTACTATGGATAACTATGATGATAAATTTAAAGAGCAATCCATAATCCGTCTTCCTATGTCAAAAAATACGGCAAAATCGGTCAAAAAAGGCTGGATGTATGCGATAAACAATCTTAAATTTTATTACAAAGGATTAGAATATATAATAATTCCGTCTATGGTAGATTTTAACGAAGATATTTTTAAGGAAATGATAAATTTTCTTGAGAAATCAAATACTTTAAGTGATGAAGCTGCTAGGGAAGAGAGCTTTATTAGAAAATTGAATAAGCAAATAGAAAATTTCAAATATATTAATAGTTTTACGCTCGATATATTCTTTACGGAGGTGAATGTTACCAATTTATCTGTTAAAATATTTGCTACTCTTGAAGATGTTTTGCCAAGCAGGATAAGAAAGGTAGTGAATTTGATGCAAGAAGAACATATTACGGATGCTATGAAACGATTTCAAGGCGAGGATGATGATATTAGATTTGTATATTTAAAGGATTATTTTAGGATTACGGAACAGTTTGCTATATCTACAAATAGCATTGCAAATTTGAAAAATAAAATTTTACAAGAAAAAATATATTTAGCAAAATTGCTTTTAGGATATTTAAAAATAGGTTATCTCGAAGTTTTAAAGCGTTTTGAGCACTTTAGAGAGTTTGACGGTGAAAATAAAAGTAAATTGAAAGATGGTATAAAAGAGTGGATAATGTATCCGAATGTTTTTGTAGAAAGCGAAAACAAGGTTTTAAAATTTTTAAAAGATATAAATGCAATAAGGATGTAGAATGGAACTTTTTTCTGAATATTTTGAAAAATTATTGCTTGAGCAACCCTATTATTTTGAGAATGGCTTAATAAAAGGAGCTTATTTAATAGGCGCTTATTCAAAAGGTATTATCGATAGTTCGTATAATCCTAACGGGAAAGTTGTAAAAAAGAACGAAACGTTTAAAAAATGGTTATCGACCAAAAGAATAACGGAATCAAATTTAAAAGCTATTTTTAATAAAGCAACCTATTTTGAGAAGCTATTTAGTCTAAATACTCCCAAAAACAATGATTTATCACAATTAGTTACCACTTATTTTATATATCCAAAAAATATAAGAGTAGCTCAACAGGAGATTTCTTTTGCTTTCATTAAGGGGTTTAATGATTATGCAAAATTTAAAAAAGAAAATCAAAAACAAGGAGAAGACAATGAGTGAGTTGGCAAAGCATAGTGAAATTTTATTTTTATGGGATGCAAAAATGACTAATCCTAACGGCGACATGCTAAACGATAATGCACCAAGATACGATGAATAGAAAAGCCGTCGTTAGCGATGTTAGAGTAAAAAGAACGATCAGGGATGATCTGCAATATAGAAAAGGTAAAACCGTATTTGTAAATAACGCAGAGCAGGTACAATCGGCAGAAACCAGATTTACTGAGTTGAAGAGTACTTTAAATGAAAAAGATGATAAAAAAGTTTTTTTAAGCTGCATTGATAATAGACTTTTTGGGGGAGTGGCACCCAAAAGCAATCTTCAAATTATAGGTACAGTGCAATTTTCTTGGGCTAAATCACTAAATGAAACAGAGACTATTTTATCACAAGGAACCGGCGCTTTCGGTAAAGACAATAGCTTAAATAAGACATTTAGAACTGATAATTATATACCTTATGGGCTGTTTGCAATGTATGGTACTATAAATTCTCTAAGTGCCGATAAAACGAATGCGAGCGAAGAAGATGTTGCCGATATGCTTGATTCTATGTGGCAAGGCACCAAGTTGCTCAACACTAGGAGTAAAGTCGGACAAAAACCAAGAATGCTTATAAGGGTTATCTACAAAGATACTTATATGATAGGGCTACTTGATGAGCTTGTAAATATAGATAATGAGAACTCTCAACAGCTTCGTACTTTTAGCGAATGTGAATTAAATTTCTCGGCTCTTTTAAGATCGTTAAAAAATATGAGCCAAAAAATAGAAAAAGTAGTAGTTTTTTATGATGATTCGGCTAAAAAGTATCTGGATAATTTTAAAGATTTAAATATAAATTTAGAGGCCAAAGAACTGTAATGTTTGCATTTAAAATTTGGGGTAAATTTGCTTGTTTTAGAGATCCTTTGGGGATTAGTCAAAATATCACTTTACCCATCCCTCCAAAAACTACGGTTTGTGGTATGTTGGCAGCTGTACTTGGCATAGATAACTATTTAAATGATGATAGATTTGACGACTTTAAATATAGCGTAATCCCATGTACTCCTATTTTGAAAAAGAGTTTTTCACAAAATTATATAAACGACTATACTAAATTTACAAAGTCTCATCTAAATAGTTTGCTTAAATTTGATATGCAAAAAATCTCGCTTGGTTTGCGTGACAATAGAGCTCCTCAAAAACCAATAAATAGAGAACTCTTGATTTATCCTAAGTATATAATTTTTATTGATAAATTTAAGCTCGAAGACGAAGCGATTCATAATCTGAAAAATAGAATTTGTAAATTTTCATTTTATCTTGGCAATAGCGAATTCGCGGGCAATTTCGAATTCATAGAAATAACAAAATACGAAGAGAAAAAATTTGATGAAATAAATATAGATTCGTTCGTGCTTCAAGATGACGTAAAAAATATAGATTTTGAAGAAGGTATTTTATATTCTCCGATTAGTTTTGCGAGTACTTTAACGCCAGAGAGGTCTCCTGCTTCTGGCGTAAATTTAATATTATCCAACAAGCAAATAAAAGCTAGAGATGTTAAGATTTACGAGATAGTTTGCGTTGATGAAATTTATCATTGTAGATTTGTATAATGCAAATTTCAAACTCTTTTAACTCGCACCCTAAAAAATCCTACAATTTCCATGTAAAAAATATAAGCGATAGTTTTGATGAAAGTGATCATAAGGAGACGGCATCCTTTCACGATATTGCCAAGATTGCACAGAGATTTCAAGATTATATAAATTTAGAAGTAGAAAATTTTGCCTCAAGAGAGGACTTCGAAAAAGCCCAACAAAAGCTAAAAACAACGCATACTCTAGAGAGTGCTTTTATATATTTTTTTATTAGAGTTGATAAAGATATAAATTTTTTAGCTAATTTTTTTACTATTCTAAAACATCATTCTGATTTACCCGATCTTAAATTTTTCTTTAGCGAACTAGGCAATATAAAAGCAAAGATAAAAGATAAATTTAAAAAGATAGATGAAGCGATTTGTAGATCAAATTTAGAGATAAGGCCCGATGTTAATGAATTTGTCGACTATTTTTTTGATTTAGAGGCCGAGCTGGAAAAATATCAAATTTTAGATAACTACTTTATTTTTAAGAAGCGCTATTCGAGGCTTGTTTTGACTGATAAATTTGAGGCTATTTTTTCTAGGCCCTATAAAAATGTAGAAATTTTAAGTGAAGAAAAAATAGATCTTTATCTTAATAAGATAGAAGATATTATAACCTCAAAGCAAACTGGCTGTAAAAACAAATACAGAACAAAAGCGAAGGAACTTATTTTTCAAAATTTTAATCATAATACGCAAAAAGATAAGTTTTTGATTAAAGCGCCCACCGGTATAGGAAAAACGTTTTTGGCCCTAAATTTAGCACTGCAAATAGCTAAAATAAAAGGCGATAAAAGACGAATTATAACAGCTATACCATTTACCTCTATCATAGATCAAATACATAACGAATATCAAAAGATAATATCGGATCAAAACGTACTAAAATATCACCACCTAACAAGCTATAAAAGTAGTAAAATAGACAAAGAAAAAGATAATGAAGATGAGCAAGAGCAGTTTATGCAGAAAGTATTTTTAGCCGATATTTGGCATGAAAATTTTATCGTTACGACCTTTAATCAGCTCTTTTACGTACTTTTTTCAAATCACAATAGAGATAATTTAAAGCTAGAAACCTTACGAGATAGCGTTATTATAATAGATGAAATACAAAATATCCCAAGAGTTTTATTAAGGTCGATTTCCGCAGCTTTTAATGAATATACAAAAAGATACAATATCCACTTTATACTTATGTCTGCGACTATGCCTCATATTGCATCAGAGCTTGAAAATTTTACCGAGCTTTCAAGCCCCGTTTTATACGAGCGAGATAGGGATAGATATGAGCTCGTTTATAAGCCAAATTTAAATGATTTTGACATCCTAAAAGATGAAATTTTATTCCATAAAGATAAAAGTGTGCTTTGTGTCGTAAATACCATCTCAAAAGCTAAAAAGCTATATGAAGTCATAAAAAACAAAAGCGAGAATAAAGATAGCGTCTATCTTTTGACTACGCACCAAATTCCACTTCACAGAGTTGAGATTATTAACGAGATAAAAGTTAAATTAAGTAGTGGTAAAAAGATTATTTTGATTGCAACGCAGCTGATCGAGGCGGGGGTCGATCTTAGCTTTGATATAGGTTTTCGAGAGTTCGCTCCCTTTGGCTCTATTATTCAAGCTGCGGGTAGAGTAAATCGTGAAGGCTTGTCAGATAGGCCTGCAAAAGTTATAGTTTTTGATTATTTAGAAGGTAAATCATTCCCATATCACGATACGGATCTGCAAGAGGATAAGATAAAGGAAATTCTATCGCAAAATATAAAAGAGAGCGAAATTTATAATGTCTTAGAGAGCTATTTTGAAAGTACAAAAAATGAAACGACTAGCGTAGATTTATTGCAATACGCTAAAAACCTGGAATTTCAAACATTATTTAAAAAATTTAATGAAAATTTTATGCCAAAACAGGAGTGGAAGGTTTCACTTTTTGTAGAGCAGTATAGTGGGCATTTCGACAAGTTTTTAGATAATCGGGATAAATTGTTACAATCAAATGACGATAAATTTAAAATTATTGCAGAAATTAAAGATTCGGAAAAAGATTTGGGATTATATACTATATCCGTTAGTAAAAATTTACTAGAAGAACTCAAAAAAGATTATAAAACTATTTTAAAAGATTATTTTGGCAGATATATTTTACCGCCAGGCAATTTCTATAATAAATTTGATGGTTTCTTGCCCAAAATTACGATCGCTGAAGAGGTATTCGACTAATGTTTTGCAAGGACCAAATCACCG
>NZ_CALIJF010000239.1 GCF_938018035.1 uncultured Campylobacter sp.
TTCGTCCGCTTATAGCATTATAATTTTATCGATTTTTAGTTGCGCAGCTGCTTTATCCGCGGCGATGTGTTTGCGCACAGCGAGGTTTGCGCGCGGCCGGCTTGCCTGCGGTATGGATTTGCACGCAGCAGGCGGCGGGTGGATTAAATTTTGATTTATCGTTAGCGCAGGTGCGCCCCTTTTCGCAGCGGATGCGAGGCAGGGCGCAAATTTTATAAATTTTCGGCAGATCGCCGAGTTCAAAGCGTAAAAATTACGCGCTTAAAACTACAGCCGACAAAAGCCCCCACAAAATGGCCTCTATCGCTAGCACCGAATGAAGTACGGTCGTATTCATCGCTTCTCCTTTGTTTTTAATTTTATTTATTTGCCAGACTCGGGCCGCTATGGGCGTGCCCGATCGATCTATGAGCGGGATTATATAAGATGATTGTGTTCTTAATGTGTCTTTTGAAATTTACGGCAAAATTTCTCCGTCCGTCGCAAAGCGCGAGACGGCGGCGGATTTCAGGCAAAATTCAGCTACCCGCGTTAAGGCGCGGCAAATTTAAGCGAGCCTGCCGCCCGCCGTAATGCGCGGTAAAGTCGTAAAGGGCGGCAAAGTCGCAGCGCGCGGTAAATTAAAGCAGAATTCCTACCTAGTCGCGGCGCGCGAGGCGTCCGTGGCAAATCGATATAAAATTTAAAGCAGAATTTTATGTGAATGCGGCGCGCGACACGCCCGCGCTTTTTTACGTCGCCAAAGCTTGCATCGGCGCGACTTGCGCCGTCGGGGCTCGTATCGTCAAAGATTGCATCGGCGTGGCTTGCGCCTGTGGGGCGAAATTTTACGGCGAGCTATGAATTACAAGACGCAGCTCATCCGCGCCGTCTTAAATTTAAAATTTAAAGCGGGATTTTAACGTGCGCCTCGGTTCCGACACCGGGTTCGCTTTCATATTCGATCTGTCCGCCTAAAATATCAAGCGCCGTGCGTACGATGCTAAGCCCAAGTCCGCTGCCGAGCTCCTTATGCGATTCCTCGCACTGATAAAATCGGTCAAAAATTTTATCCAGCTTCTCGCGCGAGATGCCGATGCCTTCGTCTTTTATGCTCACCCGTGCAAAGCCATCGCAAGCGCAACAACGGATGAAAATTTTACTGCCCTGGCGCGAGTACTTAAGCGCATTTTCGATCAAATTTCGCCAAATTTGATTTAGCAGCCCCGCGTTTGATCGCACGCTAAGCGGCGACAAATTTAGCTCAAACTCGCGCTCTCCGTAGCTTTGGCTCAGCGATATGATGCATTGCCTAAGCTGCTCGTCGATACGTACCGTCTCATCTAGGCGCACCGCCGCGCCGCTATCGAGTCTCGTCAGCTTTAGCATGTCGGTGCAGAGCTTGCTTAAGCGGTTTGCTTCCGCGCCGATGGAGGCTGCGTATCGCACCGCGCGCTCCTCGCTCACGCCGCCCTCTATCATCTCGCTTAACGCGGCGATCGAGGAGATCGGCGTTTTCATCTCGTGCGAGACGTTTGAGACGAACTCTTTTTGCAGCTGCTCGTGCTTTTGCAGCTTCTGCGCCATTTTATTGACGTTTACCACAAGCTCGTCCAGCTCGTGCATATAGACATAATCGGTGCGGTACCTGTGTATCTTGCGCTCGGCGCGCGCCTCAAAATCGCCGTTTGCGATCGCGGTGATCGCGTCTAGTAGCCGCTTGATCGGGCGGAATAAAATTTTAAGTCCGAAGTAAAGCAGGGTAAAATTTAGCGCCATCGTGATTAGGCAGATGATCGCGCACAGCGCCACTCCGTCCCAAAAGCCGCCGATCTTGCCGCCGATGCCTATGTAAAAAAGCATGCAAACCGCAAAGCAGACGATGAAATTTATCACGCCGAATGCGAGCGAAGAGTAAAACGCGATGAAGCTTTTGAGGCTGATGAGGTATTTTTTCACGCTCGCTCCTTTTTTACCGCTTTGTAGCCGAGCCCGCGCACGGTGATTATCTCAAAGTCCTTGGAGTTTTCAAATTTTGCTCGTAGCTTTTTGATGTGCGTATCGACGACGCGCTCGTCGCTGTCTGTTTCGTAGCCCCAAATTTCGCTCATTATCTCAAACCTCGTAAAAATTCTGCCCGCGTAGCTTAGCAGCAAAAACAAAAGACGAAATTCCTTCGGCGCTAGGCTTATACGCTCGCCTTCGGTGCGGACGCTAAGCGTATCATAGTCAAGCTCGCTTCCGCCGATGAGAAGCCGCTTTTCGTTCGCGATCTTTGCGCGCCTTAGCAGCGCATGCACGCGCAGCACGAGCTCTTTTAAATTTATCGGCTTGCTCATATAATCGTCCGCGCCGCTTTTAAAGCCCGTCTGCATATCCTCGATCTCGCTTTTTGCCGTTATGATCAGTATCGGCTGGCTCTTGCCGTCGCGCCTAACGTACCTGCTAAGCTCAAAGCCGTCCATCTTAGGCATCATCACGTCCGAGATGATCAGATCGAAGTGCGCCTTGTCTAACGCCTCTGCCGCCTGCTTGCCATTGGAGGCGCAGCTCACGCTAAAGCCCTCATCAAGCAGTTTTTCTCTTATCACCGAGCTCAAAGCCTCGTCGTCTTCGACTAGTAAAATATTAAGCATCATCGCTCCCGTTTTGATAAATTTATGCGCTTAAATTTATACATAAAATTTTAAGAAACAATGAGATATTATACGTAAATTTTTTCAAGGAGTAAAGAATGAATTTCAAAAAAA
>NZ_CALIJF010000240.1 GCF_938018035.1 uncultured Campylobacter sp.
GCTTTTTTTGATTATCTTAAAGACGCGCTTCATCAAAATGGAGCCAGCGATAGCAATCGGAGATTTTTTTGTTTCGTTTTTGATAAGTTTGCCGATAGCGCTCGCGACGCCTTCGCTGGATTTTAGCATAATGTTACCGATAAATCCGTCGCAAACTACGACATCCACGGAGCCGTCAAAAATTTGATTGCCTTCGACATTTCCGATAAAATTTTGCATCTTCTTAAGCATATGAAAGGTTTCTTTTGTTACCTCGTTGCCTTTACTATCCTCCTCGCCGTTGGATAATAAGCCGATGCGTGGTGCGTTTAAACCCATAATCTCCTTGGCATATGCTTCGCCCATAATCGCGAATTGAAACAAATTCTCAGGCTTACAATCCACATAAGCGCCCACATCTAGCACAAGCGTGCGACCGCCTATGGAATTTGGCATCAGCGTAGCAATCGCCGGGCGTAAAATGCCTTTCAGCCTTCCTATGCGAAGCGTAGCAAGGCTCATCGTAGCGCCGCTATGTCCTGCTGATACCACGGCTTTGCAAGTGCCGTCTTTTACTAGATCGACCGCTTTAAAGATGCTACTCTCTTTGCGTTTAAGAGCGTCGGTTGCGCCCTCTTTCATCTCGAAAACTTCGCTTGCAGCTACGTAAGTGATATATTTCTCAAAGCCTTGATCTTGTGGAATAAAAGGCTTGATTTGCGCTTCGTCGCCTACCAAAAATGCATTAAATTTACGCTCTCGCAGCGCATCTACGACTCCGTTTATTATCGGCTCGCAGCCGAAATCACCGCCCATCGCGTCTATAGCAACGGAAATCATCGGATTAATATTCGCCCGTAGTTTTGTTTATTCTATGCGGAATTTTCCAGCTTCCGTCTTTATCTTTGACGGGAATCGGAAGGGTCACTTTGTAGTGAGTGCGTCTTTTCGCCGCACGAGTTTTACTAACTCTTCGCTTTGGAACTGCCATTTTTTCTCCTTTATAAATTTAATTCTTGCATTCTTCGCAATAAAAATAGTCGCTTTTAAAAGCTTCCGTTTCGCTTCTTAAAATTTCATCCACATCAACTTCGGCGCCGAAAAACTCCATAACGTCCAAGCTCTCGTGCCTTTCATCGTTAAAAACGCCTTCGCTTAAAAGCAAATTTACGCTCTCGCTCACGTCAAGATCGAATTCTTTACCGCAACGATCGCAAATGTATGGAATTTTACCCTTGATTTCGCCTTTGCACTCGACAAACTTGGAGTCTTTTCGTTTTAAATTTCCGCTAAATTTAAGCCCGTCTTGCGAAATTTCAAACGGCACGGGCGCGGCGGAAATTTTAGCAAAAGCGATCTTCACGCGGCACTCTTAGCAAATTTCTCTTTTTGCAAAGAAAAATGCGATCTCGGTTTTTGCGTTTTCTAGGCTGTCGCTGCCGTGAACGGCATTAGCGTCGATGCTGTCCGCAAAGTCCGCTCTGATCGTGCCTTTATCGGCTTTTTTCGGATCGGTAGCGCCCATTAGCGCGCGATTTTTAGCTACGGCATCATCGCCTTCAAGCACCATCACGACCACCGGACCGCTAGTCATAAACTCAATCAGATCCTTATAAAAAGGGCGATCCTTGTGAATTTCATAAAATTTACCCGCATCTTCGGCGCTTAGGCATAATTTTTTAGCCGCTGCGATTCTTAGTCCGTGGCTTTCAAAGCGATCGATAATTTTGCCGATAACGCCCTTTTTAACGGCATCGGGCTTAATAATAGAAAGCGTTTGCTGCATATAATCTCCTTAAAGTGAAAGGCGGATTGTATCGAAAAATAGGTTAAAATTTATTTAAGGATTGAATGAATTAAAATTCCGCGCATTTGATCGCGGAATTTTATCTGCTAGGCAAATACCGGGGTATCTCCGCTGCGTAGATCCGCACCTATACTATCCCTGCTAGGTTGACCCGCTACGATGTCGCTCCAGACGATACAGCCATCGGTCGGACAGGCGCTAGCGCAAGCCGGCTCGTCGTTGTAACCCACGCACTCGACGCATTTATCGGCATATACGTAGTAGCTATCCTCGCCGCTTGGGTTATCGCTATCGTCCACGATCGCATTTACCGGACACTCGTCGATGCATGAGCCGCAGCTAATGCAAATATCGGTGATTTTTACAGCCATTGTTTCTCCTTTATCAAAAAATGAAGTGCGATGATAACATACTAAATTTAAAAAATGATAAAATTTAATATTATCAAGCAAATAAATTTTATTATATAAAAATTTTCATCAAATTTCAGCAAATATAAAGTTTTAAAATGTATAATCGCCATCATAAATTTTATTAACAAGGAGAAACAAATGATAGTAACCAACAAAGCCGTTGATTTCACGGCAACTGCGGTTTTAGGCAACAACGAAATAGTTGAGGATTTCAACCTCTATAAAAATATCGGCGAAAAAGGCGCGGTCGTATTCTTTTATCCAAAAGATTTTACCTTCGTCTGCCCGAGCGAGATCATTGCATTCGATCACAGATATCAAGATTTCAAATCCAAGGGTATCGAAGTTATCGGCGTTAGCTGCGATAGCGAATTTACGCATCTTGCATGGAAAAATACTCCGGTAAACGCAGGCGGTATCGGCAAAGTGCAGTTCCCGCTAGTTTCGGATATTACGAAGGATATCGCACGCAGCTTCGACGTGCTGTTCGGCAACGCCGTAGCGCTTCGCGGCAGCTTCCTACTCGATAAAGACGGCACAGTCCGCCACGCAGTCATCAACGACTTACCGCTTGGCAGAAATATCGACGAGATGCTAAGAATGGTCGATACGATGCTATTTACGAACGAGCACGGCGAGGTCTGCCCTGCAGGCTGGCACAAAGGCGACGCAGGGATGAAAGCGGATCCTAAGGGCGTCGCGGATTATCTAGGCAAAAATGCAAGCAAACTATAATTTGTGAAATTCTTCACGCGAGCGTATGAAGTTCTAATCGCGTAAGGTTTAAATTTAGCCTTGCGCAGGCTATTAAAGCTCGCAAAGCTTTCTAAATTCCGCTGCCAAAATTTTAAGTCGCGGCGGCGGAATTCCAAAAATTCCAAAAATTCCAAAAATTCCAAAAATTCCAAAAATTCCAAAAATTCC
>NZ_CALIJF010000241.1 GCF_938018035.1 uncultured Campylobacter sp.
AAAACCGAGTGTTTAAAAACTATTAATTCGTTGATATCGGATAAAATTTCTTTAAATTTAGCCATTTCGCCCCTTATTTTGGGCACCATTGTATCAAAAAAAAGTAAGAATAGCTCTAAATTTGATATAATTTGAACGAAAAATTTACGAAAGGAAACGCCTTGAACCAGAATCAAAACTCGCACGCAAGCCCGCAGATCGCGATCATCGGCACCACCGCAAGCGGCAAAAGTGATCTTGCACTAAGTATCGCGCGAGAGACCGGCGCCGTGATTTTGAGCCTAGATTCGCTCTGCATTTACCGGCAAATCGACATCGCAAGCGCTAAGCCAAGCGAGGAGCAGCTGCGCGAGATCAAGCACTTCGGCGTAAATTTAATCTATCCAAACGAATACTTCAGCGTCGGCGAGTTTATAAAAGAGTACGCGGCCGCGCGGGCTTTTGCAGAGCGTAGCGGTGCGCCTTTGATAATCACTGGGGGCAGCGGATTTTATCTAAAAGCGATGCTAAGCGGTCTGGCGCCGAAGGTTCCCGATTTTAAAAATGAAATTTCAAACGATGAAATTTACGCTCTAGCGCAGCAGATCGATCCGGAATTTGCCGCAAAGCTTAGCGCGTCTGACAGTTTTCGGTTAAAAAAATGGCTAAGCATCTATAAATTTTGCGGCGAGGCGCCGAGTAAATTTCTGCGCGAAAACACCGCCCCGCCCGTCATTTCGGATATTAAAATTTTTGAGATCGACGCGCCTAAGCAGTGGCTTGCAGGACGCATCGAGGCGCGCACGAAGGCGATGTTTGAGCGCGGGCTTTTAGAGGAGGCGGAGTTTTTATTCGCCCGCTACGGCTCAGAGTGCAGGGCGCTAGGCTGCATCGGGCTAAAGGAGTGCGGGCAGCTTTTGCGCGGACAGATCTCGCGGGCGCAGTGCGAGCAGCTCGTAAGCCTGCACACGGTACAGCTCGCAAAGCGCCAACGCACCTTCAACCGCTCGCAGTTTGCGGATAAAATTTCAGCGCCGCCGCAAGAGCTGGAGCGTGAAATTTTAAAGCTCCTCCGCCGCGAGATTTAAAAGACCCATGCTGTTTAACTAGGTACGATGGAGTCACGACGCGCCGTTTTTGTAAGAGAGTAAATAATCAAAAGCATGATAAAAGCATAAACCAAATAGCCCGCTTTTGATATTTTTTTAGATATTTCCGAAATTTCATCATCCAAAAGAATGTTATAAATTTGCACATATTTTTTATCATTCGTAGATTCTTCTAAATATGCGAAAGGACAAAAATAACTGAATACATTTAATCTTCCTTCGGGTTTTGATTGGTTATTTTCGCTGTCTATTTGCTTTAGAATTGCAAGGCGATGATTCGCAATTAGTTTAATATCATAATCCACACTTTTGCCGCTATTAATCTTTATTAAATTCAAAATTTCCTTTGGTGCACTTTCATTGTTTTCTAATACATAATTTCTAAATTTATTAGGCTCTATTTTTGTACTTTGAAATATCCCATTAAATGGATTAAAAAGCTCTGGCTTAACGAATAAAAACATTATAAAGCAAACATAAATAGAAATATGAAAAACGTAAGAGATTTTGTATCCCATCTTCTCAGAGATATAGGTATATCCACAAATAAGGAACAAAAATATAAAAATAAATGTGCCTGTAGTATTGATGATATCATTTAATTCCGATAAAAATGAATAATGTAAAAAAGAACTGGAAATAAGTTGGAACATATCGATAAGAAAGATTGGAAATATTGGGATAATTATGAGATCTTTCCACATTTGAGTGTCTGTCTCTCTAATCCGAATTGTGAACATAACTGCTATAAAGATAAAAGTAATAAAAAATAACAAATCTTGTAAGCGAAACTCCCTTTTTTCTAAACAGGCTTCCAAACATATATACAAACGAGGAAAAAGCCAATTTAGGACCCCATAAAACACTACAACAGTGACGGCAAAATTAATGATCTTTACAAGATTCGAATGATGGTCGCTCGTAACACGATAAAGTTTTAATAGCATTAAATCTATAAAATTTTTAATATTCTTTCTTGCCGGATCTTTAGATTCTTTATTTTTAAGATCGTCTTCTAACTCTATCTCCTTACAATACAATTCGGAAACGCGATACCTTATAGCATCAAGATGGTTCCCTGTTTTAGTTACGATATTTTTTAAAACCCTAAAACTATCGCGGAAATCATTCGCCGTCTCTTTAATAGAGCTGCTTTTTGCAGCTTTGATTATAGCTTGCTTCAAATCTTCATATTCAAAGTCCAGTTTAGAATTTACTAAATTTAAATCTCCCTCAAATATAGTGGCGGAAAAATTTACAAAGTCTTTAAATCGCACGCCATAAAAAGATGCTACTTTTTTAAATATGGCTCCATGAAAGTCTGCACGATTATTAAATATGATATTATTAAAATAAGCGTTGTCTTGAAATATAACATTAGAAAAATTTATTGGTTTTATATCTTCTTTCTCGTCAGAGTTATCGAAGTTTACCGGTTTTTCAAATACGCAATTTGAAAAGTCAACAATGCTGTTAAATTCAGATTTCTCAAACGAAACGTATTTTTTAAATTTAGAATTTTCAAATGAGACCGCTTCGCTAAATTTACAACCGATAAAACTTATTTTTTGTTCTATATTTCCCGATATACATAGATTGCTAAAATCGCAATTTTGGAATTCTACCTCAAGCTCGCAAATAATCTTAGTTAAATTCAATACGCGATCTATTGGAGAGCCATAAAAATTTTTAATAATATACTTTCCGTTTTCCTTGTCAATATGTTCCGCGATATTGGCAAGCTCTACATCTTTGCCTATGAACCCTCTTGATTTTAAATCATCTAGCCACTCTTTGGAATTCTTCATCTCATTCGCTTAAAAAAATAACTCTTAATACCCGCTTAAAAAGACGAAATTATTTACCGCGCCGGTTAGGAATTTGACTAAAAACGGCGCCAGCACGCACGCCACGCTAGCTAGCACGACGGCAAATTTTATCTGCACCGAGACCGCGCTCAGCGAGCCGTCAAGCTCCGCATCCGTCCGCGGCTCGTGCAAAAACATACGCACGATGAGGTGCAGGTAGTAATACAGCGCGAGCGCGCTATTTACCGCCATGATGACGGCGAGGGCGAAGTAGCCCGAATTGACCGCCGCGCTTAGTAGATACATCTTGCCCCAAAACACGCTAAACGGCGGAATGCCCGCAAGCGAGAGCATAAAAATCGCTGCGCATAGCGCAAAGAGCGGATGGGTGCGGATCAGCCCGTCAAATTTCTCAAACGGATGCTCGAAGCGAGC
>NZ_CALIJF010000242.1 GCF_938018035.1 uncultured Campylobacter sp.
ACGATTTTTAGATAATCGATCAGATCCTCATTGCCGATACCTTCAAACTCGCCCATATCAATGCCCGTTTCGATCAAAAACTCGCTAAGCGCCTTTTCATCTTTCAGATAAATCTCTTTTTTGCCCTTTTTATATCTAAAAAGCGGCGGCTGTGCCAGATAAACATAGCCGTTTTCTACAATAGGGCGCAAAAATCTAAAGAAAAATGTTAAAAGTAGAGTCTGAATGTGGCTACCGTCGACATCCGCATCGGTCATAATAATGATTTTGTGATAGCGGAGCTTTTCTTCGTTAAATTCCTCGCCGATACCGCAGCCAAAGGCAGTGATCATATTTTTAATCTCTTCTGATTGTAAAATTCTATCCAGGCGCGCCTTTTCTACGTTTAAAATTTTACCTCTAAGCGGCAGGATCGCTTGAAACACGCGGTCTCTTCCCTGCTTCGCCGAACCGCCCGCGCTATCGCCCTCAACTAGATAAATTTCACTGATGCTTGCATCCTTACTTTGACAATCGGCTAGCTTTCCGGGGAGGGTGCCGACGGAATTTATATTGTCTTTTTTGCGCGTTAGATCACGTGCTTTCTTCGCCGCTTCGCGACCGCGCGCGGCTAAAAGAGCCTTATTCATAATGGCGCGCGCTTCGATCGGATTTTCTTCAAAATACTTGCTAAGCACTTCAAACGCCATCTTTTGCACGATCGGCTTAACGTAGCTGGAGCCCAACTTGCCTTTAGTCTGTCCTTCGAACTGCGGCTCGGGAACCTTTACGCTAATTACCGCAATAAGCCCTTCGCGAACGTCGTCGCCGGTAATCTTCGTGTCCTTTTCACGCGCAGCCGCATTTGCCGCGACGTAATTTGTTATCGCACGCGTAAGACCCGCTCTAAAGCCCGCCTCGTGCGTACCGCCGTCTGGAGTTTTAATATTATTTACGAAGCTTAACAAATTTTCGCTATATGTTTCGTTATACATAAGCGCAAAATCCACCATAACATCATCCGCGCTATCACTAAACGATACGGCTTTGGATATGGCAGGCGCTTTATTCATATCGTTTACGAAGCTCTCCAAACCGCCTTCAAAGTGAAAGTGCTCGTCCCTGCCCGTGCGGTTATCTTTAAAATTTATCGTAATTTTTGGATTTAAATACGCTAGCTCGCGAAATCTTTTTGATAAAATTTCATCGTCAAATTCTAAAATTTCAAAAATTTCGCCGTCGGGCCAAAACTCGATAGTCGTGCCCGTGCGATTAGTAGTTTTTATCTTTTCAAGCTCGGTAGTAGGAATTCCTTTGGCAAATTCTTGTCTATAAATATTTCCGTCACGTTTGATCGTAGCAACAAGCTTTTTTGAAAGCGCATTTACAACGCTAACGCCAACGCCGTGCAGACCGCCGGAGACTTTATAAGTGTCTTTGTCAAATTTACCGCCTGCGTGAAGCACGGTTAAAACTACCGTCGCGGCAGGAATTTTTTCAGTCGGATGTATATCGACGGGGATTCCACGACCGTTATCGCTAACGATACAACTTCCCTCGTTTGTGATTTCGACGTCGATTGTGTCGCAGTACCCCGCCATCGCCTCATCGATCGAATTATCTACAACCTCATAAATCATATGATGAAGTCCGCCGATATTGGTGTCTCCGATATACATACCGGGGCGCTTTCTAACAGCCTCAAGACCTTTTAAAACTTTAATATTACTAGCGCCATAATTTTGCTTCATAATTTTCCTTTAAATATTATTTATCGGCATGACGACCGTTTTTAAGCCATCCGCGCTAAGCACAAACGCCGTATCGGAGCTGTTAAAATTTAGCTCAAAAATTTCACTCTCGATATTACTTAAAAAATCAAGCAGAAAGCGATTTTTCACGCCGAAGACTATCTCGCCGTTTATATCGATCGCCGCTTCAATCTCGGTCTTTGCCTCGGAATTATCCTCATTAATGCTCTCAAAAACCATTCCGTCCTTTTTAATGGTAACCTTCATCTCCTCGCACATTGCGTTTATTGCTCGTACGCCACTTACCATCTTATCGCGCGGGATTAAAATTTTATACGCCGTATCGCTTGGGATCACGCGCTCGTAGTTTGGAAATTTGCCGTTTATAAGCTTCGTAAAAAACTCAAAATTCTCGCTCACAGCTAGCAGCACGTTTTCGTCGTAGTAAATTTTAATTTTGTCCGAAAATAGCTTTTGAATTTCGCCTATTGCCTTTTTAGGGATTAAAATTTTAGTATCGAGCTCGCCAGCTTTTGATTGAGTGATCAGCTTATAAACGCTAAGTCGCTTCGTATCGGTTCCGACTAAATTTATAAAGCCCTCTTTTACGTCGATTAAGGCTCCGTTTAGCTCATATTTTGGATTATTGGTGTCGATCGACGGATATATTTTTTTAAGGCTTCTGCCTAAAATTCCAGCGTTTACGTCAAAGCTATTTTTACCATCTATTGTAGGAAAGTTTGGAAAATCATTAGTCTCAAACATTGGAAGTTTATACTTGGATTTTTTTTGCTTTACAAATAGTGCTCCGTTAACGGTTTCTAAAGTCACGTTATCATCGCTTAGGCCTTTAATGACGCTAAGGAGCTTGCCTCCATTTGCTGTAGCTTCTCCCTCTGTTTCTATTGATATATTTTGTAGATTATAGCTAAGGCCTATTTCATGATCAGTGGCTTTTATACTAAAAATTCCATCTTTAGCACTCATTAAAAGATGCGAAGTTATTGAGCTTAGATCTTTTTTATCAAGATAGGAGCTAGTATTTGAAACTATCTCTTCTAAAAGTTTTTTAGTGATTAACACTTTCATATTTTTATCCTTTTAAATTTTTATCGTTGTAGTAGTTGGTAAGCGGTTTTTGTGAAAAACTTATCCTAAAGCTTGTCTTTAGGTAGTTTATCCAGTGAGTAAGTAGCTTTGTTTTATTCACTTTCATTCACCTTTTTTGCTTTATTTTCATAAAGTCTAAATTTCATTCTTATCCTTTTTGGTTATTTTGTTTTTTAGCTCTTCAATTTTTATCTTTAATATCTCGTCGGTTTGAATGAGTTCGTTGATTTTTTTGATATTTTTACTGATGGCGCTGTGATCTTTTAGATTAAAAAATGCGGCGATTTTAGGCATTGAGTTTTGAGTTAACTGTTTGGTTAGATATATGCAAATTTGGCGCGCTTCGACGACGTTTTTAGCTCGCGTTTTGCTTTTTAGCTCGCTAGGTTTTACGTTCAGTTCTTTTGAGATCACCTCTATGACGTGTTCGAGACTCACGCTTGAATATTTTTGATGGATCTGATCTTGCAGCGTACTTTTGGTAAATTCCA
>NZ_CALIJF010000243.1 GCF_938018035.1 uncultured Campylobacter sp.
AAAACGCAAGCTCGAAAATATATAAAATTTCAAAAACTAAAATTTTACGGATTAGATAGAGATGCCGATTAAAAATTTACGCGCGCAAAGAGCGCTCAAAAAGAGGCACAGCGGGAAGTAACTTTACAAATTTAAACGGCTTTGCAAATTTAAAACCGGATACCTTGCTTAGGCTATCGCATCCTCTGCACAATTTTAAACGACCTTCTAAATTTAAAATGGCTCTGTAAATTCCGCCAAGCCGCGAAATCCCGCCGCAGATAGACCGCGCAAAGACCGCCAGGAATTTTGAAAAATCCAGAAAAGTTCACGGAAAACTCGCAGAAAAATTATATAAAAAGCCGCAAAATTCTACCGCAGATTGCCGCCGATTTTTATCAGAACCGCTACGCGCGATATTTTGATCGAAGCTCTATCTATGTTCCCTGCTTTCAATTAAAATTCCGCCGCTTCTGCCGATAGTTTTGATTAAAATTTCATCGCCGCGCGCGAGTAATTCCAATCAAAAATTCTATTATCGCCGATTATATATCAAAAATCCCGCCGCTGCCGATACTATCGCCTTTCATCGCCGCTATCGCCGCCGGGGCTATTGCGCTCTATCTTCACTGCTTCCGCCGCAGCAAGCACCCCAAAGCCGTCCGCCTCGCTAACGCCGCCCAGCTGTCAAACCCGCGTGTAAAGCGCAAGCACACCGCCGCCATTGCTGCGCCACGACGTCGAATAGCGATAAAATTTCCGCCGCCGCGCAACGCATTAAAACAAACAGCATATCAAAGCAAACGACGTAAATTTTAAAATTTTAACCGCTCTCGCCGCGCGGCACCGACAAACTCCAACCGACAAACTCCAACCGATAAATTCCGCTAGCTAGTCCATCATTTCCGCATAAATCATAAATTTCCATAAATTTAACGCCGCCTTTCTTGCTTTATATTAAAATTTCGCTAAAATTACCGCATTAATTTGAGGCGCAAACGGAGCTTAAGCTTAAACCGCTTGCGGGCAAATTAAATCCATTCAAGGAGCTTTTATGAGCGGT
>NZ_CALIJF010000244.1 GCF_938018035.1 uncultured Campylobacter sp.
CCCATCATCTTTAAAATTTTCCTTTTAAATTTTCATTTAAATTCCACGCGGCACGTTTTTGCGTGCAAATTTAGACGCCACAATTTTAAAATTTCATACCGAGCCGCGTGAAATTTTAAAATTTCACGCCATGTCTATCGGCTGCTACGCCGATCTTGCGCGATATGTATCCGTCAACCCAAGAAATGCAAATTCCGCGCAAAAACACGGCTCGCACAACCAAGCCGCGCTTAAAATTTTAACCGCTACCTCAAAAATCCCGTTAGCGGCGAGCTTGCGCTGGCCGTCTTAGAAACGGCGCCGAGCCCCGCCAGATAGGCATCGCGCCCCGCCTGCACGCCGAGCGCAAACGCCCGCGCCATCAGCGCCAGATCCCCGCTCGTGGCGATCGCCGTATTTACCATCACCGCAGCGCAGCCCATCTGCATCGCCTCGCAGGCCTCGCTAGGCGCGCCGAGCCCCGCATCTACGATGATCGGCACGTCGATTTCGCCAAGCAAAATTTCGATCATCCCGCGCATCATCAGCCCGCGATTGGAGCCGATCGGCGCAGCCAGAGGCATCACGGCGGCGACCCCCGCGCTTACTAGATCGCGAGCTACGCACAGATCGGCGTGCATGTAGGCAAGCGGCACGAAATCCTCGCGCGCTAGGGCCTCGCAGGCTTTGATCGTCTCGGAATTGTCGGGCAGAAGGTATTTGCTGTCGCCTATGATCTCGATCTTTACGAAGTCGCCGCAGCCAAGCTCGCGCGCGAGCCGTGCGATCCGCAGCGCCTCCTCGGCATTTCGTGCGCCGCTGGTATTCGGCAGCAACGTGACGCCGCGGGGGATGAAATCCAAGATATTGCGGCTCTTGCTTTCGTTCACGCGGCGCAGCGCAAGCGTGACGATCTCGCAGCCCGCGTGCCGTACGCAGGCGTCGATCATCGCGTGATCGAACTTGCCAGAGCCCATTATCAGGCGTGAGCTAAACTCCCTGCCGCCTAAGATCAGTTTATCATCCATTCTATCCTCTTTAGTTTAAATTTTTGTTTTGATACGTGGCGCAGATAGCGCAATATCAGTACTTGCGCGGCGCATTATACACAGCGCGAGATTGCGGCACAGATTGCGCGCCTTGCTTCTATCGCTATTTTAATGCGCCGCACGACGCCGCGTCCAAGCTTTAAAATTTCTCGTCAAATTTTACGCCACGACACAAAATTTTAAAATTTCACGCGCAGACTGCGGCTCGCTTCGCTGCGCGGAATTTTAAATCCTACGTTCAAAAGCAGCTCGCTCGCGCCGAATAAATTTTAAAATTCTACTTACACGCGAGCTGCGCACGACAAATGGTTTAAATTTCGTCGTTTAAATTTAGATCTCGCGGCTAAATTTCGCGGCCAAATTTGCACAGCGCGCAGTAAATTTTACGCCGTTTTAAAAACGCGCGCCGTATACCCGCCGAAACGCTCGCCGCTTCTCAAAAATAATCGCGCGAGGCCTAAATTTAATCGACGAAATAAATAAAGGCGCGTAAATTTAGAAATGTAAGCGCACGATGATAAGCGCCAAGCTAGCTCTCCTCGCCCAAAATCAGCCTCAGCGCGACGTTTGCCTGATGTGCGGCGCAGATCGCCACGCGCGGCGCAAGCAGCCCCATGCCCTGAGCTGCGGCGCTTTTGCGGTCGCCGCAGACGAAGACGTTTTTGCCGAGTCGCGTCGTGCGGATCTCGTTGGCGTCGCCGCTGCCCGCCATGCCGCTAGCACAGATCAAAAAGCGATCCGTGCCGCCGAATGCGCCAAAAATCATCGCTTTCGCCGCCGCGTCGTCGAAGCACTCACAAATTATACGCTCGTTTTTTAAAATTTCGGCTACGTTTTGCGCGGTAAGTCGCTCGTTTAAGGTTCGCACGCGTACGAACGGGTTTATACGCGCGATTTTTTCGCGCAGAGCGGCGGTTTTGGGCTTGTAGAGATCGCCGATCTCGTACTGCTGGCGGTTCAGGTTAGTCGGCTCGACGACGTCGAAGTCGATTAAAAAGAGCTCGCCAACGCCCGCGCGCGCAAGCAGGATCGCAACGTTGGAACCGAGCCCTCCGAGCCCGCAGATCGCCACGCGCGAGCCTTGCAGCGCTTCATTTACAGCGGGGGCATTGCGAGCAAGCATCAGCTCGCGAAGCTCCTGCGGCGCCAGCTTCGCGCCGCGCGCGAGCAAAAAGAGCTCATCTCCCGCCTTCAGCGCGCAGTTTTGCGTGCTCGCATAGCCGTTTATCACGGCGATCTCGCCGCTAAATTTAACCTCGCGCTTCAGCCCCTCAAGATCGCTCGCGCCCGTTTCGTAAGCTTTGCCATTTAATTTTATCTGCATTTTGATCCTAAATTTTATCTTTTTGCCGTTTAAATTTATCGCGCAAATTTAAGCGCGGCGCCCTGCATCTGTGCGAACATAGCGCGCATTGATGCGGTATTGCGGCGCGATTGCGACAGAAATCTACATAGCTGCGACGCACCGCGCAAACGCTTGGCACGAGCTGCGATGTACGCGGGGTGCACCGAGCGCATCGCACGCGATTTTAATCTAAAAATTTCATCCTGCTTTAACGCGTAATGTTTCAAGCCTACTGCGCGCATTGCGTTCAGCCAATACGTCGCGTCGTAGGGACCTCGTATGGCACGCGCAGCACAATCAAATCCGCTAAATTTAGCGTGCTAATCCCTACACTTGTCGGTTAAATTTAAAGTCGCGAGGCACTGCGCGATCCGCCGAATTTAAAAGCTGATAAACGCCCGAATAAATCCGTGCTACGGCTAAATTTAAAATTTTCAGCCGAACCGAACCGACGAAAAAGCGGCACGTCGTAGCATGCGTCTTAGCGTGCACGACGGCAGAAATCTCGGGGTAAATTTTAAACCTCGCGCTCAAAGCCCACAACTTCGGCGTAAATTTTAAAGCCATGCGCTCAAGCTTGCGGCGCCGACGCAGTTTACAGCTCCACACCCAGTCGCCGCAGCCAGCGGCGCAAATTAACGTTCCGCCGCCGAAATAAAATTTAAACTCTATCGCCGCGGAGCAAATTTTAAAACTCCTACGTCCTACCGCCGCAGCATAGCTCTCTTTCAAAATTTAAAGCTCACCGCAGGCACCGGGCTACCGCGGCTTCCTCATAAATTTAAAAATCCAAACGCTGTCGTGTCGCTACGCCATGTCGCCGTATCGCTTAAAATTTTAACGACGCGCGTGCAAATTTTAAGCTCTAGCCGCTGTGTCGCCATGCCGCTTAAAATTTAGCGACCTCCGCGCAAATTTAAGCCTCGGCTGCTATAATTTTAAAATAATTCAAAGCTCTGACCTCAGCCGCCGCCTACGAACTCGACGATCTCATATTTTTTGCCGCTTGAGATTTGCGTGCGCTCCCACGCCTCTTTTTTTAAAATTTCGCCGTCGCGCTCGAGCGCTACTAGGCGCAGATCGTGTCCGCGTCGGCGCAAAAACTCGCTCACGCTCATATCCTGCGCCAGCTGCAGCCTCTCGCCGTTTACGCAGATCTCAATCATCGCTCGCTCCCAAGCTCTCGCGATACTCCTCGTAAGTGCCCCTAAAATCGACGATTTCGCCGTCTCCTTTGAGGTGTAAAATTCTATTTGCAAACGCGTCGATAAGCTCGCGGTCGTGACTCACGCAGATCGCGCAGCCCGCGAAGTTATACAGAGCCTCTCCCAGAGCGATGATCGCCTCAAGATCGAGGTGGTTGTTGGGCTCATCAAGCACCAGCAGGTTCGGGCGTTGCAGCATTAGCTTGCTTAGCATCACGCGGTGTTTCTCGCCGCCGCTTAGGCTGCCCACGCTTTTCTCCTGCTCCGCGCCGCTAAAAAGCATGCGCCCAAGGCATTTGCGAATTTCATCCAGATCCCTATTTTGCGGGCTTTGTAGATATTCGTAGAGCTTGAGCTCGCCTGAAATTTTATTATTCGTATCCTGCGCGAAGTACCCGGGCTCGATCGTGGCGCCCATGTGAACCTTGCCGCGCTGCGGCGCGAGTTCGCCCATGATGATCTTGCAAAGCGTGCTTTTGCCCACGCCGTTTCGACCGATGATGCCGATCTTATCGCCGTGAGCTAGCTTGAGATTGAAATTTTTTAAAATTTTAATCTCACCGAAGCTCATATCCACGCCGCTTAGCTCTAAAATTTCATTACCGATCTCGCGGGCGGGCTTAAATAAAATGCTAGGCTCCCTGCGCGAAGAGGTCGCAAGCTCGCTAAGATCAAGTTTATCAAGCTGTTTTTGACGGCTCGTGGCCTGCTTCGCTTTGCTTGCGTTGGCGCTAAAACGAGCGATAAATTTTTCAAGCTCCGCCTTCTCTTTGAGCTTTTTCTCGCGCTCAAACTGCGCCTGTTTGGCGATTATATTGGACGCGATGAACCAGTCGTCGTAATTGCCGCTAAATTCGCGCACACGCCTAAAATCCACGTCGAGGATGTCCGTGCAGACGCGGTTTAAAAAGTGACGGTCGTGGCTGATGACTACGAGCGTGCCCGTGTGACGATTTAGCTCAAACTCGAGCCACGAAATGGCGTCGATATCGAGGTTATTCGTAGGCTCATCCAAAAACAGCACGTCGGGGCGCGGGAAGAGCACCTGCGCGAGAAGGACCTTAAATTTATCGCTCGTCTCGATCTCGCTCATCTTTTTATCGAAATCATTCAGCCCTAGCGAACTTAAAATTTTCTCGATCCGCGTTTCGTACTCGTAAGCGGGATCCTCCTCGGCGCAGATCATCTCGAGCTCGCCGAGGCGCTCGTTTATCTCGTCGTTAAACTCGCCCGCTTCGTAAAGCTGCGTCTTTTCGCGCACGGCGTCATAGAGGCGCTTGTTGCCGTAGAGTACGGCGTCTTTGACGCTGAAACTTTCAAAGGCGAATTGATCCTGTCCCAAAACGCCTATTTTAAGCCCGCTTTGGATCAGAATTTCGCCGCTGCTTGCTTCGATCTGCCCGCTTAAAATTTTAAGTAGCGTCGATTTGCCCGCGCCGTTTGCGCCGATGAGGCCGTAGCGCCTGCCCTTATCGAGGCTCAAATTTACGTTTTCAAAAAGTAGCTGTTTGCCAAAGCGCATCGTTAGATCTTTGATTTCAACCATATTTTTCCTTTTAAATTTCTCTTTGCATTGCCTTGCGCGCGGGCTTCTGCCAGGTTTTGCGCGCAAATTTCATCTCGCGGCTTATTGCGGCTTTTGCGCCGCGCGGAGCTGCGATAAATTTCTCCTATTGTAGCTTAAAATTCTGAAATTTCGCCGAAGGGGTGCGCGAGAAAGCGAGAGCCGGCGCGATTAAATTTAAACCGCTAGAGCAGTTTAAATTTTAACCGCTGTAATCGCTATCGCGAGTGATGATGAGCGTGTAGTTCGGATACGCGGCGCGCACCTGCTTGCAGACCGCGCGAAACGTCGCCTCCATATCGGGCGCTGCGAAATCGACGATAACGTCGAAGCTGATCGAGCGCTTTTCCTCATCGAGATAAAATCCATGTATCTGCGAGACGAACTCATGCGAAAACGCCATCTGCTTGATATGCTCGTAGATCTCGGCGGCGCGCGGATCGTTTTTGTTAAACGCGTAAATTCCTACGGTGTCTAGGATGATATTAAATTTCGCAAAAACGGCGTTTTGGATGCGGCGCGTAAGAGCGTCGATCTGCGCCGCGGTCGTACTTTCTGCGACTTCGATATGGATGCTGCCGACCATCTTATCGGGCCCGTAGTCATGAAACATCAGATCATACGCGCCGATGACGCCCTCAAAGCCGCGCACGACGTCGTAAATTTCATTCGTAAGCTTCAAGCTTGGGCGCGAACCCAAAAGCTTGCTGATCGTATCGCGCAGAATTTCATACGCCGTTTTGATCAGAAGCGCCGAAATTATCGCGCCCAGATACGCCTCCAAGCTCAGCCCGAAAATAAGCGAAATAAAAGCCGCTACGAGAGTGGCTAGTGATACGAGCGCATCGTATTTGGCGTCCACGCCGCTTGCGATGAGCGAGTCCGAGTTCACGCGCTCGCCCGTCTTTTGCGTATAGAGCCCCAAGCTAAATTTCGCCGCGACAGCTACTGCGATGATGGCGAGTGAAATTGCATTATAATTCGCCGCTTGCGGATGGATGATCTTTTTGATCGATTCAACGAGCGAGACGCCGCCGGTGTAGAGGATGATGACGGCGATTACGATCGCGCTTAGATATTCGATCCTGCCGTGTCCGAAGGGGTGCGCGCGATCGGGCTGCTTGCTAGCAAGATGCACGCCCACGATCGTAATGACGGACGAAAGTGCGTCGCTTAGGTTGTTTACGGCATCAAGTACGATCGCGATCGAGCCTGAGATCAGCCCCACGACGCCCTTAAATGCCGCTAAAATTACATTTGAAACGATACCGATCACACCGGTGCGAACGATGATTTTATCTCTGCTATACGCCGCTTGAGGCACTTCCATTATCTCTCCTTTGAAATTTTACTCTAAGCCGCAATCTTTGCGCGTATAGGTCAGATCGGCTATTTTTTCGCCGCTTTGCAGAAATTCTCGTACGCCTATGCGATTTAGACCGCCCGCTTTCATCATCGCGCAGACGTCCTTTTGCCTGTTAGCGCGCAAAATGCTTTCAAAATTTTGCTTGATTTTGGGATCTACTTTGTCCCAAATTTCATTTTTTAGAATCGTGGGAATTACAAATTTATCGCCCTCGCATGTAGCCGCGCTCAACTCTATATTTTTAGTCGCGGGGTGACTGTGCCCATTTACGGCGTCCGCCAAAGCCTTGCAGCGCTCGGCATCGACATCTCCCGCAAGCGCTGCGCTGCAGATAAATACGCCAAATACGGCGGGTATAAATTTTTTCATTTTCATCTCCTGATTTTATTTGAAATCTATCATATTCAAATTTTAAATTCAATCTATTTTTGAAATTTAAAGACCTATTTGTGCGGCGCAAATCCGCGAGCCGCCAAAATTACTTACGTTAAAATAGCGGCGTAAATTCCATAAATCACCGCTAGAAATTTTCTAAATCGCGGCAAAAATTCTTTAAATTCCGCGTGAAATTCTATGAGCGGAAATTTTTGCGACGGATCGCATGCGCTCGCTCAAAGCGGCGTGCGGCGAGATCGTCCGTATCTTTTTCAAACTCGCCGTTTAAGTTATAGATTTAACGCAGTTTAAAAAAAGCTCCAGCCAATCCGCGCCCGCCGTTTAAATTTATAAATTTAATGCAGTTCCGCGTTGAGTTTGATCGCGCGTTTGTTAACGCTTGCCGTAATCTGCCCGCTTTGGCTGTTTTGGCGGAAGTGCAGACCGCTAAGCCCGGCAAGCTCAAGCCCTTTATAAATTTCACGATCGAACGCAAAGCCTGGATTTAGCGCTGCTAGCGCCTCGCGATCCTTTTGCGCGATGAAAACCTTCGTGCCCTCAAGTATCGCGATGCCGGCATCCACGATGCAGCGGTCGCCTAACGGAATGCCCGTGACGGAGTTTGCGCCCAGCAAGCAGTGCTTGCCGATGCTCACGGCATTGCCGTTGGTGCCGCTTAGCACGCCCAAAATCGACGCGCCGCCGCCTATGTCGCTGCCCTCGCCCACGACGACCGAGCTGCTGACGCGCCCCTCAATCATAACGCTGCCGGTCGTGCCTGCGTTGAAATTCACATACGCAGCACCCGGCATCACGGTCGTACCCGCGGCGATATGCGCACCCAAACGCACTTTCGCATCGTCTAAAATCCGCACGTTTTGCGGCGGTGCGACGTGGCTTAGGTAGCGCGGAAATTTATCGACGCTGATGATACGCGGATAGCGGCCTTGCATTTTTAAATGGATTTCGTTTTCACGCAGCCACCAAAGCTCGATCGGGCGGGCGTTTTCGTCCCATGCGACGTTCGGAAGCACGCTAAATGCGCCGTCTAGATTGAGCGTGCGCGGCTCGCAGAGATTTAGCGAAAGCGCATAAAGCTTGAGATAGACGCTCTCGACACTTTTTGGCGCGGTATCCTCGAAGACGAAGCTGGCGCAAAAGCTCGCGTGCTCGTCCGATTTCATCGCCTCTTTAACCGCAAGTAGCACCTGCAGATTTTTGTGCGCGCCCTCTTTGGCGTCTGGCTGTAGAAATTTTAAAGCCTCGATCGCCTTTTTTAGGGCTTTATGCGTTAGCGGAAGGACGCACTCACTACCGCTAAAATCCATGACCTCTCCGTATTCGGTTAGAGCATGGATTAGCACTGCTGCGCTTACTAGCCCATCTTTAAAATTTACGTGCGCGTAATTCACGCTTAGACTTTTATGCTCCTCCGCACGCCCCTTAAATACGCGCCCGATCGCCCACATCATCGGATCGCGATAGCCCTTTTCGGCGCGAACTTTATCTGCAAAAGCTCGCAGCTCGCTTAGGCATTTAATCTCTTTCATATTTAATCCTTAATCGCAAAATTGCGCGGGAGTATAGCTAAATTTAATTTAAAAGGGGATTTGAAAAGGCGCATGAATGGAATTTAAAAGCAAAGACACGCGCTTTTAAATTCTTGATTGTTTTGCTTTAGATTGTTTGGCTTCTTGTAGTTTTGCTGCGGACTTCTTATCTTGCTGTTGCTCTGGCGAAACAAAAATACTCACATCCTCGCTAGGGACTTTCTTTCTTATAGTTTTAATGCAAGAATCGCCGACATCGTTACAATTGCTAACCGTGCGGTCAAATTCCACATAGGCATATTTGCCGTCATCGAAAATTAGTTTACCACTAACGGATTTATTTTCGTTTTTTAGATATATTTTTACATTATCCGCAGCTAGGCTTAATGATTTCAAAAATAAGCCATATAAGTCAGCATAAAATTTTGGGACAAGAAAAAGACTACCTAAATACAATCCGAGCATAAGAACTAGAATTGCAACAATGACATTTTTTGCACCCTCATTACTCCTATTATAGAAAGCATACGCTAAGAATAAATACAATATAAGCGATACAATATATATTATTATAATCCTACATGGTGTTTTTGTATTCTTGCATACCCAGAGACAAAAAACAAAAACCACTATAAGAGCCAATATAGCAAATAATACGCCAAAAAAGCAGTCCTTCT
>NZ_CALIJF010000245.1 GCF_938018035.1 uncultured Campylobacter sp.
TCAGTAGGCTAAGCCTTAAATTTAGAGCAAATTGACACAGGGTTAATTCGGTTATTTGCAGCATCTGCCGCCGATAAAATTTAATCAAAGGAGCAAAAATGAGAAAAACGGCTTTGGTCGTGGGCGCGACGGGAGCGGTCGGGTGCGAGATCGTGCGAGGGCTTTGCGAAACCAAAACTACGACAAGATCGTCGTCTGGACGCGTAGGGAGCTAAAGTTTAGCCACGAAAAACTTGAGGTGCAGATCGTAAATTTAGATAAGATCAAAGAGATAGAGCCGTGCGACATAGACGAGATTTTCTGCGCGCTGGGCACGACGATGAAGCAAGCCGGTAGCCGCGGGCAGTTTTACAAAGTGGACGTGAGCTACCCCGTAAATACCGCAAAATGGGGCATCGCCGCGAGCGCTCGCCGTTTCGTGCTTATCTCCGCCTACGGCGCGGACGAACGGTCGAGATTTTTCTACATGAGAGCAAAGGGCAAGGCCGAGAAAAAGATCGCCGAGCTGGGCTTTGAAAGCCTGCAAATCGCTAGGCTGCCCGCGATAAAAAGCGAGCGTAACGAGTTGCGACTCAGCGAGCTCTTTACGATCTGGCTGTTCGGGCTTTTGCCGAAGGGGATCTTGACGAACTACCGCCCGATGAGCGCGCAAAAATATCGCCGTCGTCGTCATCGCCGCCGCGCAAACGTAGAGCAAAGGCGTGCAAATTTATCATCCAAAAGAGTTTGCGTAGCAGCTCGAATTTGAGGGGCTTGCAGGATTAGGCAAAATTTGCAAGCCCTCGCCTCGTAAATTTAAATTTATCCCGGGATAATCAAATTTGCGCGCTTGCCTCAACGAGCGTTTAAATTTACAGCTACCTAAAAGCAAAATTTGATAGAAATTTGGAGCTTTGACCTCAGTGCGCGTCGCCGCCTTTGTGCGTTTATAGTTCTCTGCGCGAGGGCTCAAATTTAGCGTGGAAAAAGCTCGCGCTAAAAATCTCCAAGACCGACAAAATAGCCAAAAATAGCGACAAACCCGCAAAGAGCCCGTAAATAGGCGCTTTTGTAGCGAGTATAAAACGAGCCGTTTTCTATGTAATATATTTTACAAATTTACATTATCTATTTATAAAGCCAACGTATAATCACGCAAAAAAATATAAAGGAGCATACTTATGAAGTATACGGGAACTACGTATAGGCCACCTTACGAGGCTAACTCTTTGCTGGTGCAGGCGACTTAGGGCTGTAGTCACAATCGCTGCGCATTTTGCACGATGTACCACGACGTCCCGTTTGCGGTCGAATCGAACGAGCAAATAGAGCGCGATTTGCCCGAGGCTAGGCGCTATAATCCCTTCGTCAGGCGCATTTTTTTGCTAAACGGCGACGCTTTTTCGCTGGATTACGAGACGCTTAGCGCCATAGGCGAGAAAGCGTCCAAATTTTCCCCGAGGTCGAGGCCATCGCCTCTTACGCGACGATCACGGGCATCGCCAAAAAGAGCGACGAGGAGCTGCAAAATTTGCGCAAGCTTAGATTTAACGGTATGAATATCGGCTCGAGTCGGGTCACACGCAGACCCTTAAACTGCTTAAAAAAGGCTACGATGCCGACGAGGCCAAGGCGCAGCTGCTTAGGCTAAAAAGATTCGGTTACGACTTTTGCCTAAATATCGTCGTCGGCGGCGGGATGCAGTTTTCAAAAGAGCACATCGACGAAAGCGCGAAGCTCATAAACGAGGTGCAGCCTTGGATGGTTTTTCTCATGACCTTGTTTCTGGCTAAAGGAAGCGCGCTTTATAGCGTCGCACAAAAGGGTAAATTTACCGAAAATACCGCAGGCGAGAATCTGCTGGAGGAAATGCGCCTAATCGAAGCGCTCGAGCTAAAAGACACGCAGATACTGGGGATGCACCCTAGCAACTCCGTACCCCTCGCGGGAAGGCTACCGCAGGATAAGGACAGGCTGCTGGCGGCGCTAGAAAAAGGCATAAAAGCTAGGAGCGAGGAGTTTTTTCCTCTCGCCCGCAAAGAGGCGCCGAGGGCAGGTACATTAGCTAAAAATTTAAAGGAAAAGAATATGAAAAATTTTAATCAATCGACAAAACTGTGCGAAATTTTGGGCGTCAGCTTGCCTATCGTGCAGGCTCCGATGAATAACGTAACAAATGCCGCATTGGTAGCTGCCGTATCAAATGCCGGCGGAATGGGCGTGCTGGGGCCAAATGCCGGCAGAGACTCTGAAAATTTAAACACGAAAGAGCGATATAAACGAGAATTTGAACGTATAAAGTCGCTAACTAATAAGCCTTACGGCGTAAATATCGTTTGTCGAAACGATAATGACAAAAAATATGCGCTAAAGGTTATGGAAACGGCATTTGAGACTGGCGTAAAGGCGTTTTTCTTTGTCGGCATAGCGGAAACGGAGCTATTTAAATTTATAAAAGATAACGGCGGAGTTTTGGTGCATAGAGCGCTTACGCCAAGCGCAAATTCGGCTCGCGCGGCACAAGAAGAGGGCGCAGATATTATAATTGCCACGGGATACGATGAAGGAGGAGTGGGCCCGCAAAATAAAATAGGTACTTTTAGCATCGTGCCGATCATCGCCGATGCCGTGAGCGTGCCTGTGATGGCTGCGGGCGGGATAAACGACATTAGAGGCGTACGAGCAGCCTTTGCGCTTGGGGCTAGCGGTGTTTACGTGGGTACTAGATTTATCGCTAGTACCGAGTGCCCGGCAGCGCAACCGGCAAAAGAGAGCATCGTATCTATGGGCTCTAGCGAGCTGTTTTTTGTTTCGGACTATCAACGCGTAGTGCCGAGTAAATTTGCCAAGGAGCTAAACGCAATGTATCTAAACGGCGACAAGGAAGTAGTGGCGCAAAAAATCGAGCGACTAAATCCGCTAAGGCTCGCAATGATAGATGGCGATATAGAAAATGGCATAATATACGTAAATTCTGGTATTAGCCTAATAAAAGAGATAAAAAGCGCCAAAAAAATATTGCCAGTTGCCATGAGCCAGTCCGTAGCCCGCGGTACACAGTGGCGGCATCAATGCGGTCGCAATCGCCACACCCGGTATGGCATTGCCTCCTTCTT
>NZ_CALIJF010000246.1 GCF_938018035.1 uncultured Campylobacter sp.
AAATATAAAATTTATTCGTATGACGAATCTGACGGAAGCAGCGATTCGCTTTCAAAGACTCTGCCTGGCTGGGTCATCGGTGCAAGACTGGGTGGACTATATAGCCTTGACGAGCATAACGAGATCGAGTTTGGCTACAAGGCGGACTACACGAGGTACAAGGCCAGTAAGCTCGGAGAGGATGTAGACAAGGTATATGAGACTAACCATGGAATTTATATAGGGTATAATTTTAAATTCTAAAAATTCTAACGTACTAGCGCAGGATGGGGCGAACGAACTCCCGCTCCATCTGCTTTTAAATTCCAAATAATTATTAGTTGGATTGAGCTACAAAGCTAACTTAGATCCAAATTCTGCACTAATTTTACAAGCAGCTATAATGGTACTGCCCGCAGCGCTTTTATGCCTGTAGATGCCAATCTTTTTGAGGACCGTTTTAATGAGGGTTTGTTGAATCTCTTCCGCGCCGATCATATCGCAAAATTAAATTTTCGCGTCCACCTCAAGCTCGCCAAAGTTCACGTTTTCAAGCTCTGCGACTGCCTCGCTCGTGTATTTTTTGATTTTGCTTACGTCAAGCTCCTCGGTGCTCCTTTTTCGTTTGATTACTTTCATTTTTCTCTCTTTTAAATTTTTTAGGATTGGTTTTAAACTGCTTAGAATATTTTCGTACCAAATTTATGCAACATATAGTTTCAGCCACTGATATCAAAAACACAACTCTTGTTCTTACGATATAATCGAGTTTTTACGTGCTGTTTTGGTTAGAGAATATAAACATAAAATCATAATAATAAAGTATAAAATATATATCGATTTATATGTTTGTGAGTTGATTTCATCTAGTCTTATAGCTTTATAAATATCAAGATAAATTTTTTGCTTTTCTACGATAGGGGCTAGTTTTTGTAATGCGCCTTTAATCTTTGTAAGAGCATCAATTACCAAATCTATCTCTTTTTGGATCTCTTTTTCATCAGCAAAACCAAATTTTAGCCTAAATTTATCACTTATTTCCATATCATAGAGGTCGCGCTTATATACTTTATTTGCTACAAATATCAAATCTAGCGCAATGCCTCTATTTTTAGGTTCTTTGAGTGTTGTATTTAAATCGTCTTTGTTAGAAAGATTTTTTAGAATTTTATTCAATTCCTCTTTTTCATCCTTTCGAAATAAAAGGCCCAAAACATTCTCTAACGTTGCTTTGTTGGCTATAATAAGCTCTTTTTGATTTACTATATTACTTTCTAAAAATGTTACGTTTTCGTCAATATTATAATCTCCAAACGATAGCCTTGTTAAATTTGCTAAATCTTTATAATCTATTTTAGCAAGCTCTTCTGACAAAATTTTATTTTCTATATTCTCTCTATTAAATATGCTTAATGTTGGATTTATAAGCTCTGGAATCTTTAATAATACTATAATAAATCCGGCATACGCAATAATTTTCATTAGGATAACTGCTAAGTTGCTACTTCTAGTAAAAATAAAATATGCAAAAGATAAAATAAGTATATATAGCAAAACACTAAAAGTTATGTATGATATATTTTGTAAGATAAAAATAGTTAATATAAAAATAGCAAATAAAAATGTAATTGCTAAAGTGCTTGCATCGCTTATCTTTTTACTATTAAGTATTGGTATAAATATAAGTAAGGCAAGCATTATTAAATTCAAATAAAAATACATTATTTCGTTTAAACTATTCCTATATATAATTTTACTAGTTGTATTAATACACCATAAACAGAACCCATAGCTTACAATCATTAGCAAAGTAAAGTGAAAAATTTTATTTAAATTTGTATGATGATCACTAGTTTCTCGGTATAGATACAATTGCAACGCCTCAACCCATTTAGTTATATTCGGCAATTTCATTTTAAATAATGTGGTCTTTATAAGATTAATAAAGTATTTTATATTAAATATACTATATATAAGTCCTGCGATTACTATATATATTCCATATAATACAATGCTACCGACTAATGAATACACAAAACTTTCTAAAAATTCGAATTTTTTACATAATTTCAAAAATAATAAAGAGGTGGTTATAATAATTACAAACACGATTAAAAGTACTTTAGAATATAAATAATTTATATTTCTTTTTTCAAATAAGCTTATACTTTTGTTAAAATTTACTCTTGTTTTTTCATCGTTTTTAATTTCATAATCAAGCCCCATTTCTTTACAATAAAGCTCTGCTTTGTGATGGTTGCTCGCATCTATTAAATTCCCATTTTCATTTAATGTATGTTTCAGTATAGAAAACGAGTTTCTAAAGTCAGAATAGACTTTTTGATAAATTTCTGTTTCGGTGGCTTCTTTATTGTTTTCAAGTCTTCTTTTTATCTCATCATCACAATCTCGTTTTATACTACTAAAACTATGCGAATCAAATTTCATATTAATTAAAATTGGTCTTTTCATGAAAGATACACTGCTAAAATTTGGCGTTTTATAAAATCTTATCCCATAAAAGGAAGCTAATTTTTTAAATTCACATTCATGAAAATCTGCAAATTTCTTAAACTCGGAATTATTAAAGTAGGCATTATCTTCAAAAATAGTGTTTTTAAAATTAGCAAAGCCGTAAAATTTGTTATTTTTAAAATTTACATTTTCAAAAATGCAATCGTTAGCTATAAAATCACCATAAATAGTACAATCGTTAAAAGTTATATTTTGAAATTTAACACTTCTTATATTTATATTAGACTTAAAAATACAGTCTTGAAAAACAATATTTTTAAAATTTGTTGGAGCAAAATCTATATTATATGATTTTGAATAGAATTCGCACTTTGTAAAAACTAATTTTTCTTTTATATTTGTATCAGATATATTAGAGTTAAACATTTCAATTTTACAATTATAAAATTCTATATTTTTAAAATCATTTATATTTAAAAATCCAAATTCACAATTTTGAAATTTTATATTATGTTTTTCTAAAATATCTCGTAAATTTTTATTGTTTATAGTATCTATTTGACATATTTCTTTTACAATATGAGTTTGCTCAGTGCCATTAACTCCAATTAAGGCATACTTGCTAACTTTATCGTCGCCAAAAAATTCTTTTAGTTTTTCATTGGCTAATTTAAATGTATCTGATGCTTCCGATGATGATGTCAAGCAAGCTCGCTTAAAACTATATTTGTTTAATAAATTTAAAAATTTGTAATATCTGGACTTAATCATTACCCAAAAACTCTCTTGAAAATTCCATCTACGTTTTTAGTGTAATATCCGTAGTCAAAGCACTCTTTGATCTCGCTTTCGCTTAGCTTTTCTCGTAGCTTTGTATCTGCGAGCAGATTTTGCAAAAACAGGCTATGCCCTTGCTCATCTA
>NZ_CALIJF010000247.1 GCF_938018035.1 uncultured Campylobacter sp.
TTTTAAAAAAATCAAAAAACTAAAAATAGGGGGAAAATTTGATAGATGGTGTCCCCGACAGGATTCGAACCTGTGGCCTCAAAATTAGGAATTTTGCGCTCTATCCTACTGAGCTACGAGGACAAAATCGGCAATTTAATCGCCGATAATATTCATAACATCGTCTAGTTTTTTGTGAAGATCTTTGTCGTTGATGGGCTTTGTCATAAAGTCATAAGCACCTTTATTTAAAGCCTCTCGTTTAGCGGTCTCGTCCGTCGTAAGGACAATGACGGGGATATGAGCTATACTTTCTCTAGCGTGAAGATTATCTAAAAATTCCAGCCCATTCATCACAGGCATTACGATATCTAATAAAATCAAATCAACGGGCTGAACTTCAAGTACGGCAAGGGCGTCCAAACCATTTTTGGCTTGGAGTATGGTTTGGAATTTGCCGTATTTTTTTAGCATAACTTCAAGTAGCTTTAAATTTATAGCGTCGTCATCAACCGTTAAAACTTTCAAATCTCTCATTTAAGACCTCATCCTTATATATATTTTTGTGCGAGTTTCTCAAGACCCGACTTGGTGATATTGTAACTAGCGACTTCGCTAAATAGTGGATTTTCATCGTTGTCGTTAGAAAACAGAACTAGCTTGGTCGCAGACGCTTTTCGGCGCAAGCTCTCTAACGCCGCTAAGTCTAGCCCCGCTAGCTTTTTATCAATCAAAACAAGCTTATAACTACCCGTAGTCGCCATAGAAATAAGCTGGTCGAAATTGCCCGCAATTTCTACGTCTTTATACTGGTGTTTTAATATACTGGCAAAAATTTTACTTTCCATAATGTTTGCCTTGCATATAAGTATATCTTTTGTCGGCACTCGCGCACCTTTAGCTTTCACTACGTCATCGGAAACTATGCTTTTTTTAGGAACTAGCTTCATTATTGTCTTTGGCACTTTGACAGTTTTAATGACCGTCTTAGGCACCTGGCGTTTGACAAGCTTTTTAACCAGCTTCTTTGTAGTTCCACCGGCAGGCGCTGCATCAGATCGTTTATCACCGATAAAATTATCTAGCATTTGAGCTAAGATATCCTTTTTGATCGGCTTAGTGCAGTATTCGTCAAGTCCTGCTGCCATAAATTTCTCTCTATCACCTTTTAGCGCATTGGCGGTAACAGCCACGATCGGGATGTGGCGGAGATTATTCTCGTGCTCGTATTGCTTGATCTGCTTTGTAGATTCGATACCGTCCATAACAGGCATCGAAATATCCATAAATATGAGATCATAGTCATTATTGGCTTTTCTGGCTTCCAGCGCCAAAAGTCCGTTTTCGACTATCGTCAAATTCATATTAAAGCTATTTAACGTATGCTTCATAAGCTTTTGATTGATCTCATTATCCTCCGCAATAAGGATTTTGGCGTTATATTTTCTATTGACCAAAGGTACATTTTCATCGGCAGGATTTCGCTCTACCGGCACTTCAACCTCTTCTTCGACTTCGACATCCTCTTCAACCATAATGGTTTCTTCCTGCTGCTCGTCTTCGTATACGGTGACGGGCACCTCGACCATCTCCTCTTCCTCAGGCTGCGGGATAACTACCGGTTCGACTTTTACGCTAACAGGCTCGATCTCAGGCTCTTCGACATGGTCGTTTTGAGTAGCAGGCTCCACCTTCGGAATATCTACAGGCTCCGGCTCAATACTCGGCTCTTCGACAGGAATATTTTGAGCCGCTGGTTCTACTACTGGCGTTACCGGTTCAGACTCGATATTTGAAGGTCCCTGTTTAACCTCTTCAAGTTTTGGCTCGATAGGTTTTAGTTCAGGCTCAATTGCTACCGGCTCTGGCTCAACAGCGATAGGTTCTGGTTCAATTATCTTTTTAGTTGGAATTTCAGGTTCTGAAAGTTTAACATTTGAAATTTCATCTTCATGAGCAGAAACACTTGAAGCATCAGGCTTCGAAGCTTTAGCGATAGGAATTTCAGGCTCGGTTTTAATGGCTACCGGAATTTCTTCTTCTACGCTTGGAATTTCAACCTTTTTGGCAGGCTCTTGCACCTTGGCGCTCGGTTTGATATCCGAAAGATCGATATCTATATCAGGAATTTCAATCTCAGCCTTAGGCGTCTCAACCTTAGCCTTTGGAATTTCTACTTTCGCAGGCTCAGCCTTTACTTCTTCCTCTTTTTTGATCTTAGGAAGCTCTATTTCGATATCAGAAAGATCGATGCTAGGAGTTTCGGCTTTAGGAGCCTGGGTCTGCGTCGCATGTGTTTTGAGCCCCACAAAATCATCAGGGATTTCCAAAGATATAGGCTCATCGATATCGGTCTGGGCATCCTTTGTGCTTGAAGGCTCTACCTTTGGCTTTTCTGCGTGTGGAATTACTATTTCAGGAATATCAATATCGATCTTTGGCGATTCAGGCTCTGTCTTTTCAATCTTAATATCGTTCATAGGCTCGATATCTATAGGCTTAATGACCGGCTCTTCTGCTTTAGGAGCTTCTTTTTTGAGCTCTTGAGCAATACTAGGCTTACTAACAGTTTCCTCTTTATGCGCAGAATGAGCCTCGGCATCGTGTGTACGCCTTCTGCTTTGCAAGATAGCGCGTAGCTCGTCTGCCGACGAAGTAGTAGCATGTCGTAATTCATCGAGCTTGTTGATGATAGGTCTTTCTTTTACTACCGGCTCTTCCATAATCATTTCATCAGCGACGATAGGCTTTTCTACCTCGGTATCCAGCTTAATCTCATGCGTCTGTGGAGCAAAATCCGATCTACTTAGAGCAATTCCGGATTTTGAAATTTTATCTAGCGTCTTAACGAATTTAGTTAAGTTAAAAGGCTCTGTGAGGGTAAAAATTTTAGAATTTGAAATACTAATACTTTGAAGCTCTTTTGGCTTAAGAGTCAAGATCGTAGGCATACTCAATATATCGCTAACCTCGCCGTAATTCTTAAATCTAGTAATGAGGGCGTCATATTTGTTATTATTTTGCGCTGAGCGGAACTGCGCGTTTGTATTAAATATCGAAATTTTACCGCCTAGCTTGCTGATGTAGTTTTTAACGATATCATTATACATCGTATCGGCGCTATCGGCTAAAAGCGCAAAATTTAGCCCTTTGATACTTTCAAATACTGCGTCTGCATCGGTCTTTTGCGTCTCTTTAAAAGCAAGGGTAAAGTAAAATCTAGTACCCTTTCCTACGGTAGATTTAACCTGAAGCTTACCGCCCATCATCGCTACGTATTTAGACGAAATCGTAAGTCCAAGACCTGTTCCACCATATTTGCGTGTGATCGTAGAGTCGGCCTGAGAGAAGGCGTTAAATACATTTGCGAGCTTATCTTCAGAAATTCCAATGCCGGTATCTTCTACACTAAACGTTACGATCGCCTCTCCC
>NZ_CALIJF010000248.1 GCF_938018035.1 uncultured Campylobacter sp.
ACTCTTTTTCTTTTATTCGTATATCAAACTCTTCGCCATCTTTTCTTATAATAAACTCTATGTTATCTAGGTCGGGCCATATTTTTCTAAATTCTTTTGTAGCCTCTTTAGATATTCTTTCTAGAAAACCATGCAATCCTTTATCTTTTTTACTGGCATTTTCAATATCTTGCTCTATGTCTGTTATATTATTTAGATAAAAAATATTTTTTAGAGGTATACATATGTCCGGATCATTTTTAAAATCTTCAATATTTAAACTTGATGGTAATAGATATTGATCATTGTATTCCCAAAAAATCATATTATTATACAGTTCTTCTATGTTGACAATATAGTTTTCAATGTTCGTGAATATAATATTTTTAAGATCATTAATTGAAAGTTCATTCCCAATCGAATTTTCTTTGCTAGAAACTGTAATTTGTTTGCTATTTTGTTCGTAATAGACTGATCTTAAAATTTTATATTTCTTATCTAGTGTTTTATAGCTCCAATATGTTAATCTAGGTTCTTCATTATCATCTATTTTTATAGTCAATAAGATTTCATTAAACGATTCTTTTATAAAATTTCTAATATCTAAGTTATTTTGGAATATATTGGTATCTTTTATATTATATTCTTCAAATAACCCTGTTTCTAAGACATTGAAATCGTTCTCTTCTAACTTAAATATCGCACGAATATAATATTTATCATCTGTGGCGTTTTTATTTTGATCTTTGATGCTAACTTCATATTGACCAAATACTGCCGATATAGCCTTTAATATGTTACTTTTTCCAGCCTCATTTTTTCCTACTAATATTATACATTTTTTACCATTTCTCTCTTCAATATTTATCGCCATGTCTTTTATTGAACGAAAATTTTTTATTTCAAATCTATCTAGTTTCATATGTTAATCCTTTTGCCTTTTACTGACACCCCTCACACTCGATCGAACGATCCGCGACGTTGTTTAGCTTCTCGCTATCTGGGCTTTCGGAGCGTAGATAGTAGGTCGATTTTAGCCCCAGCTGCCATGCAAGCGTGTAAATTTCGCTCAGATAGCCGCCGCTAGCTTTGTCTAGGCTCATGAAGATATTTAGGCTCTGGCCCTGATCGATCCATTTTTGGCGGATGGCGCCCGCCTTTACGAGCAGGCGCTGATCGAGCTCGTACGCAGGCACGTACGCCTGCCACGTTTTCGGACTTAAATTCGGCACGACGACCGGGATCATGCCGCTTAGATTGTGCTCGAACCATTTGCGCTTATACACCGGCTCGATCGTCTGCGTGGTGCCTACGAGTATGCTGATGCTCGATGTCGGCGCGATCGCCATCAGGTAGCCGTTTCGCATACCGTCGCGCTTTACTTTCTCGCGCAATCCGTCCCAATCGCAGCTGCTCTGCTCAAAAAGCCCGCCGCGCTTAACGAGCGCTTTGGCGTTTTCGTTCGCTAAATCGATCGGGAAAATTCCTTCGCTCCACTTCGAGCCCGCAAAATCGGGGTACCTGCCCTTTTCTACGGCTAAATTTGAACTTGCCTTGATCGCGTTAAAACTCACGTTTTCCATTATCCTATCGATCAGCTCGAAGTGCTCGTAGCTGCCCCACTTCACGCCGCGCTCGGCCAGCATCTGCGCTTCGCCCATTACGCCGAGCCCTATCGCGCGGGTTTTTAGATTGGTGTGTTTGACCTTGGCGTGCGGGTAAAAATTTAGATCGATGACGTTGTCGAGCATTCGCACGGCGATCGGCATCACGCGAGCTATCTCCTCGCGGCTATTGATTTTGCTTAAATTTACGCTTGCGAGGTTACAAACCGCCGTCGCGCCCTCGTCGCAGCCCTTTTCTACGATAAAAATTTCTTTGCCGCCCAGCGTGTCCAGCGCGGTGATCTTTTTTGCCTTTTTTACGATGCCTGCGTCGGTCGCCACATCTTCGTTTTCCTCAAACAGCTTCTCGCTGCCGTCAGCAAAAACCACTTTGATTTTGTAGTGGTTCGGCGCCGTGTTTTGAAAGATCTCGGTGCATAAATTTGAGCTCCTGATTAAGCCTTGATGCGCGTTTGGATTGATGCGGTTGGCGTTATCTTTGAAGCATAAAAAGGGCATGCCCGTCTCAAAATAGCTCGTTAAAATTTTCTTCCAAAGCTCCTTTGCTAGGATAGTAGATTTTGAAATTTTATCATCGGCCTCGTACTGCTCGTAGCGCGCCTCAAATTCCGCGCCATATAGATCGCTCAGATCGCTTACTTCTGCAGGATCGAAGAGCGTCCACTTGCCGCCGTTTTGAAGTCTTTTCATAAACAGATCGTTTATCCACAGCGCGGGGAAAATTTCATGCGCGCGGCGCCTCTCCTCGCCCGAGTTTTTTCGTAGATCGAGGAAGTCGCTCACGTCCATATGCCACGGCTCGATATACACGGCGATAGCGCCCTTGCGCGTGCCCAGCTGATCGACGGCGACTGCGATGTCGTTCGTGATCTTTAAAAACGGGATGATGCCGCCCGCGGCGTTTTTATGCCCGTCGATGCTGCCGCCCATCGCGCGCACCTTGCACCAGTCCCAGCCGATACCGCCGCCGAATTTGCTCAGAAGCGCCATCTCCTTGTAGCTATCAAAAATCCCTTCGATATTATCGGGCGTGCTTCCCACGTAGCAGCTGCTTAGCTGATGTCGCGTCGTGCGGGCGTTTGAAAGCGTCGGAGTAGCCAGCATGACTTCAAATTTAGATATAAGATCGTAAAATTTCTTCGCCCAGCTCTGGCAGTCAAGCTCGTTTTGCGCAAGGAACATCGCGATCGCCATAAACATCTGCTGCGGAAGCTCGATCGGCGCGCCGCTTTTATCTTTGATGAGATAGCGATCGTAAAGCGTTTTGATGCCGAGGTAATTAAACTGCAAATCGCGCTGCGGCTGCAAATAAGAATTTAGATCCTCAAGATCGTATTTTTCCTTTAAGCCGAGCATTATGCGGCCCGCCGCCTCGCCGCGAGCGAAGTAATCTTTTAGGCTGTTGTAACCGCTAAAGCCCGTTACCTTGTGATACAGATCGTATAAAAATAATCGCGCGG
>NZ_CALIJF010000249.1 GCF_938018035.1 uncultured Campylobacter sp.
TATTTGCATACGAATACTGCGGCGCGGCGCCCGACATAATCTGCATAGGCAAGGCGCTAAGCGGCGGATTTATGAGCTTTGCGGCTGTTTTGACGAACGAAAAGATCGCGCACGGCGTGAGCAGAAACGGCGGTGTTTTGATGCACGGACCGACCTTCATGGCAAATCCTCTAGCTTGTGCCGTTTCGCTTAAAAATTTAGAAATTTTATGCGCGCAGGACACGGCGCAAAAGGTCGCGCAAATCCACTCCGACCTGCAAGAGGGCTTGAAAGAGTGCAGGAGCTTAGACGGCGTGGCGGACGTTCGCACCTTGGGCGCTATCGGCGTCGTAGAGATGAAGGAGGCGGTGGACGTAGAGGCGCTGCAGGAGTTTTTCGTAAAAAGGGGCGTTTGGATCAGACCGTTTGGCAAAAACATCTATCTCATGCCACCGTTCATCACGCCCAGAAGCGATACGCAAGCGCTTTGCGAAGCGATCCGCGATGCGGTAAAATTAAAAATTTATAAAGGATAAATGTGCAAATTTTAATCGTATTTATCATATTTCTACTTTTGCTAGGCTTCTTGGAATTTCGCAAAAAGACCGCCCTTGAGGGCTTTTTGGTCGCGGACAGAAAGGCGAGCGCTTTTGAGATTGCATTTTCTATAGTAGCTACCTGCGTGGGCGGCGCAGCTACGATCGGCGTGGTATCGAATATGCAAAAGTACGGGTTTGCCGCGGTTTGGTGGCTTTTAAGCGGCGCGATCGGACTGATGATTTTAGCGATTTTTATTGCAAAAATTCTACGCGCGAGCAAGGCGCTGACATTCGCGCAGATTGCGGAAATTTTTATTGACAAAAGAGCCAGGCTCGTTAGCGCAGTCATCATTTGCGTGGCGTGGTGCGCTATCTTAGCGGCGCAGTTTAGCGCTAGCGCACGCATACTCTCGACGTTTGATCTAAATTTCAACTCCTCGCTGCTCATCGGAGGCGTGGTCATCATCGTTTATACGATTTTGGGCGGACAAAGAGCGGTCATTAGAAGCGATGTATATCAATACGCTATCGTAATCGCGGCGTTTTTGGCAGTTTTGCTC
>NZ_CALIJF010000250.1 GCF_938018035.1 uncultured Campylobacter sp.
CCAAGAAATTGAAAAACGATGAACTACTGATATATATTTTCATATTAATGATTTCTATGTAGTAAGTGATTTATAAAAATGAATTTTTTGATTTTATTAATTTTGCATCATTTCCATAAATTTTTATGAACGTATTTATTTAAATTCTAATAAGCTTATTGTATCGCCCTATTTCGTATCTAAATTTGCAACATTAAATTCAATATAAATCATACTTATATTCTACATTAATTTAATATTATAATAGTATTGACAATGATTATCTCATCTGATATAATAACACGAAATTTTATCAGATTTTAGGAGTTAAATTTTGAAAGTTTTTACTCTCTCTCTCTCTCTCTCTCTCTGAAGCTGTAGCTACCCTACTTTTATTGAGCGCCGCAAATCCAGCCATAGCCGACGAGCAAACTAAGCAAAGCGTAAATCTCGGCGAAGTAGAAGTTACCGCAAACAAAATAAGTGAAAATTTAAAGGATGTGCCACAAAGTATCAGCGTCGTAAGTGATACTGAGCTACAAGAACGAGAAGTCAAAAACGTCGAGGAGCTGGTAAAAACTATGCCAAACATTACCGGTGTGGGCGGGATGTACGAGGGCATCAGTACTAGAGGACTCAATCCTTCGATATATACGAGTTCTAACCCCGTCACGGTCTATGTCGGCGGCGTAGCGCAAAGTAACAAAGACGCAGCCTATATCCCCGTTACAAATATCGATCACGTCGAGGTTTTGCGAGGTCCTAGCAGTGCGATCTACGGCAAAGACTCAATCGGCGGCATCATTAATATCGTTTTAAAAGAACCGACTAACGAATGGAGCGGCAGCGTCGGCGCCGAATACGGCTCGCACAAATACATGCTAGGTCTTTTTGAAACCAGCGGCGCGCTGATTGATGATAAACTATTTTTAGGCTTAAACGGCTCGGCGTCCAAAGAGGACGGCTGGATCATCAACGATCTAAACGGAGAAAAAGCCAACGACAAGAAAAATTATAATTTCGGACTAAATTTAAAGATAGTGCCGACCGAGCGATTTACGATCAAAATTTACGGAGATCTTTTTCACCGCCAGGACGACTCGCTCGATGAGCTTTTTATCCCAAAGTCTAAGCTGGGT
>NZ_CALIJF010000251.1 GCF_938018035.1 uncultured Campylobacter sp.
TCATCCACGACGAGCGCGGCAACGACCAGAAATTAGACGCACTGGTAAGCGTGCTGAAGGAAAAAACCAAGACGCTTAGCACACTTACGCATTTTTTTCCGAACGATCTACTGAAAACCATCGACGACGGCACCGATGCTGCACGCGTCTGCGATCTGATTTTAAGCGCACTGCGGCTAAAAAAGCAGGTAGCCTACTCATTTTTTACCGAGAGCAATTTGCAAAAGCGCCTTTTCAACCTCATCAACTACATCTCCGACGAGATCGAAGCGCAGAGGCTCGAAAAGGAGATCAAAAGCAAGGTTCATTCCAAGATCGATAAGACGAACAAGGAGTATTTTTTAAAAGAGCAGCTCAAGCAGATCCAAAAGGAGCTCGGAGGCGATGCCGATCGCGATGTCGAGATCGAGGAATACCGCAAAAAGCTGGAAGCCAAAAAGCCCTATTTGGGCGAGGATGCCTACAAAGAGATCAAAAAGCAGATCGATAAATTTGCCCGCCTCCATCCGGACAGCGCCGATGCGGGACTAGTGCAGAGCTATCTGGACTGGGTTTTGGAGGTGCCTTTTGAAAAGACCGCTAAACACAAGATGTCTATCGAGGGCGTCACCGCGCAGCTAAACAAAGACCACCACTCCCTAAAAAAGCCCAAGGCGCGCATCGAGGAGTATTTCGCGCTAAAGCAGCTTTTGGAGCTTCGCGGCACAAGCGGCAAGAAGAGCAAAGAGGACCGCAAAAACGGCGGCGCGATCCTGTGCTTTTATGGCCCTCCCGGCGTAGGCAAGACGAGCCTTGCGAACTCCATCGCGACCGCGCTTAAGCGCAAACTTATCCGCGTCGCTTTAGGCGGGCTCGAGGACGTAAACGAGCTACGCGGACATCGCCGCACCTACATCGGCGCGATGCCGGGCCGCATCGTGCAAGGGCTCATCGAGGCAAATCAGATGAACCCCGTCATCGTGCTTGATGAGATCGATAAAATTTCAAGCTCATACAAGGGCGATCCGACGGCGGTTCTGCTTGAAATTTTAGACCCGGAGCAAAACTCGAGTTTTAGGGATTACTATCTAAATTTCAACATCGATCTTAGCAAGATCATCTTTATCGCCACGGCAAACGACGTATCTCTCATACCTGCGCCGCTGCGCGACAGAATGGAGTTTATCGAGCTTAGCTCATACACGCCGCAGGAGAAATTTCAGATCGCCAAGGACTATCTGATCCCCCAAGAGCTACAACGCCACGGCTTAAAATCCGCCGACGTAGCGATCAACCCGGCAGCCCTTGCCGAGATCATCGAAGAATACACGCGCGAAAGCGGCGTGCGAAACCTGCGTCGCCAGATCGCAGCGATCTTCCGCAAGGTCGCGGTTAAAATTTTAAAAGACAAAGAGTTTAAAAAAATCGTCGTTACGACGAAAAATTTAAGCGAATTTCTAAATAAAAAGGTTTTCGAGATCGACGAGGTTGAAAAGCGCGATCAAATCGGCATCGTAAACGGGCTTGCGTGGACTGCGGTAGGCGGCGACGTGCTCAAGATCGAAGCGGTCAAGATCAAAGGCAAGGGCGCGATGACGATCACGGGCCAGCTCGGCGACGTGATGAAAGAATCCGCGCAGATCGCCTTTAGCATCGTAAAGGTGCTGATCGACGAGGGCAAGCTCAAAGCGGCTCAAGACGCGAAAGGGGGCACAGAAAAAGCCTCACGCGCCAGCAAAAACTCCGCATTGCGCGCAAATGGCGGCGCGTCTAAAAGCCCTGCGGCGGCACAAAATTCAGGCGCGGAGGAGAATTCCGAAAGCTCGGAGCAGATTTATAATAAATTCGACCTTCACATCCACGTGCCCGAGGGCGCGACGCCCAAGGACGGACCGAGCGCGGGCATCACGATGAGCACGGCGATCGCGTCGATTTTAACCGAGCGCGAGGTGCGCGCAGATCTAGCGATGACGGGCGAGATCACGCTAAGCGGCAAGGTGCTGCCGATCGGCGGGCTTAAGGAGAAGCTCATCGCCGCGCACAAAGCCAAAATCGCCGAGGTTTTGATCCCGCGCAAAAACTACGAGCGCGACCTGGTGGAGATCCCGGACGAGGTCAAAAACGATCTGAAAATAACGCCGGTAGATCGGATCGAAGAGGTGCTGAAGCTGGCGCTCGTTTAAATTTAAAGCGCCGCTTTAAATTTGGCCGCTTTAGCCCTGCGCTTCGGCGGAATTTTAAAATATTTAATGCTATGATCGGATTATATCATTTCTTTTATAAAAAATAGCGGCGCATTTCGCTCGCGTGAAATTTCTCCCGCCTAAAATTTCATCGGCGCGCAGCAAATTTTTACACAATCGCGGCAATTTTTTTTAAACTTGCTTGCAGCCGAATTTCTCAGACACTCGCGGTAAAATTTTATGCTCGCTTGAGATAGCGTGAAATTTTATTCGCATCGCAAGCTCTCGCCGTGCTTGCGGCAAAATTTCTTGTAACG
>NZ_CALIJF010000252.1 GCF_938018035.1 uncultured Campylobacter sp.
GCGATAGTATCTGCGACGACTGCGCTTTTGCTGAGAGCTAGATTTCGCCTTACGCGGAATTTTATCCTTTTAAATCTATCGCGCTTATCTGCGGAATTCTACACCGCACGATAAATTTTATATTTTATCGCAGCGCAAAAGCCCTCAACTACGAAATTCTGTTGCAGCATGGGATTTTAAAATTCTCGGTGCGGGTAAAATTCTAAAATTCCGTCATGCATAAAATTTTAAAATTCTATCATAGCGTGGAATTTTGCTCCGAATGGAATAGATGTTTTTAAACCGAGCGTGAGATAAAATTTTAAATTTTGAAATTTTGCGGAATTTCTCGCTTACTAAAATTTCAGAATCTGCAGATTTTAAAATTCCACTCGCCGCGTGCGAAGCGGAATTTCAAAATTTCAAAATTCCGCGCCTTAGAATTCTAAAGTCTAAAGCATATTATAAATTCCGTCTAAAAGGAAGTATTTTTTATCCGCAGTGCCGCGGTAAAACGGCTCGAAAGTGTCCTCATAAGCCTTTTTGAAAAAGCCCTCTTTGCTTAGCTTAATTAGATCGGCATTGATGAAATCAAGCAGGCTTTGATTGCCTTTTTGCACGCCGACGCCTAAGAATTCCGCCGCGCCTAGGTTTTTAAACGGCACTTCGAGCGTATCGTCCACGACGGCATAGGCTAGGACGATGATGTTGTCATTGGCGTAGCCGTCGGCTCTGCCGTCCTTCATCATCGCATAGCACTCGGAGGTATTTTTGCAGTAAACTAAATTGCTAAATTTCTCTTTGCGCAGATAGCGCTCGGTCATCGAGCCGTTGGGATTTTTTTCGATTGAAATTCTCATATTACGAACCTGTGCGAAGTCCTTCACTTGATCCTCTTTACGCGTTACAATGCCAAAATTTACCGATAAATACGGCAGTGAGAAATCCACCTGCTTCTTACGCTCTTGCGTAATCATAAAGGTGCCGATAACCATATCGACCTTATTATTTTTCAAAAACGGGATTCTATCGCCCGCGGTTACGGCTACGAACTGCACTTCGCCTTTTTTATCGCCGAAAATGTCTTTGGCGATCGAGCTAGCAAGCTCGATTTCAAAGCCCTCAAACTTGCCGTTATTAGACTCGCTTAGTGGCGGACGACCTTCGCGCACGCCCACTCTGATAACACCTGCCTGCCTGATTTCATCTAGTGTATTTGCAAAAATGCTAGCGCAAAATAAGGCTAAAATAAAAAGTAATCTCATAAAAAGCCCCCTACTTTTTAGTTTTGAAATAATTATAGCACTATATATTTTAGAGAAAATAAATGCAAGCGGTTTAAAATTTAATCACCGCGCGTATGCAAGCTTGAAATTTAGGGGTAAAGCTGGGATTTAAAATTTAGCGAATTTGAAAAATTTTAAATCCCAAGATTTATTCGTTATGCAAACTGCCTTCGATAAATTTTATATTTTAATTTCTAGCTCGCTTTTATAATAAGTCATAAATTCCGTCTAAAAGGAAGTATTTTTTATCCGCCGTACCGCGGTAAAAAGGCTCGAAAGTGTCCTGATAAGCCTTTTTAAAAAAGCCCTCTTTGCTTAGCTTGACAAGCTCTGCGTTGATGAAATCAAGTAGCTCCTTATTTCCCTTTTGTACTCCGATACCTATAAAATCGGGCTTGCCGAAGTTTTGAAACGGCACTTCGAGCGTATCGTCTACGACGGCGTAGGCTAGCACCGTGATATTTAAATTGATGTATCCGTCAGCTTTGCCGTCTCGGATCATCGCGTAGCATTCGCTTGTGCTTTTGCAGTAGCTTACGTTGCTAAATTTCTCTTTTTTGAGGTAATTATCTACGGTCGTGCCCTCTTCGGTTATGAGCCTCATATCGCGCAAACGCGATATATCTTTGATGGCGTCCGCTTTGCGAGTTAGTACGCCGAGATTGGTCGAAAAATACGGCATCGAGAAGTCTACATGATTTTTGCGCGCCGAATCGATGACGAAGGTAGCTGCAACTATATCGACTTTATTATTGACTAGATACGAGACGCGATCGGCGGCGCTTAGAGAGACAAACTGCACTTCGCCTTGTTTAGCACCGAAAATCGCCTTTGCGATAGCATTGGCAAGCTCGATCTCAAAGCCTTCAAATTTACCACCGCTAATCTCGCTAAAAGGCGGTCTGCCGTCTCTGACGCCTACTCTAATGACGCCGCTATTTCTGATATCTTGCAGCGTGTTTGCAAAAAGCCCTGCACAAAGCAAGATCAAAGTAAAAAGTAGTTTCATTTGCCGCTCCTTTGTTTAGGTTATTTATGGCTAATTCTAGCGAAATTAAAATCAAAAGGCGCTTTTTTGGGCTAAATTTATTTGCCGTTTGCTTTTTATGAAATTTCAAGACGCCGTTAAATTTAGCCTTAGATTTGATATAATCGCGCAAAATTTAAGCGAGGGCGATATGAAAAATTCTATCTTTTTTTGGCTTTTACTTGCGGTCTGCACTTTCGGCGCTGCTAAGGATGATCCGAGAGTTTCTGCTTCACAGCAAGCAGAGTCAAATTTATCTCAGCCAAATTTTGAAATTTTTTACGATGAAAATGCTAGCGATGCGCAGATTGATGCGGGCTTGGATGCGCTTTTAGAATTCGCGGCGCAAAACAGGGGCAGGATCGACGAGGATTTCGGGGAGTTTAAAGATAGAATTTTCACTGCTTTCATTTTTAATCCGAAGGTGCTGCGAAATTCAAAATTTGACTTCGAGCGGATAGAAAAAATCCTTAAATTTAAACCAAATCTCAATTACGGCGGAGACGGCGGTTTTTTCTCGCCGCTAAAGCTCGCGATCTTTTTCGGCTCGAAATTTAGCGGCGAGACGGCAAAGCTTTATCACTTTGATAGCGCCGATGCGATGCGGCTTTTAGAGCTTTTGGTGCAAAACGGCGCGAACGTCAAAGCTGACGGATTGCTGCTAGACGCGGCGTCAAACGATAATTTCGAGGCATTTAAGTTTTTGATCGCAAACGGCGCGCGAGATACGAAAGACGTGGTCGGCTCGGTTGCGGGCAGCGAATTAATATTTTTAAGCGACAATAACGTTTCCATTCTCGGATATAAAGAGGCGCTACCGCTTGCTGCGAGGGAGTTTGCCGCGGGCACCAAATTTAAAGAATTCCGCGATGGGAGATTATGCTATTTGGACGAAATTTTAAAATTTCAAAGCTTTGCGAGCATCGATAAAAAGGAGATCGAAACGCTTATCAAAGTAGCTGTGGTGCTGGATGACGAGATGACGGCGGAGTTTTTGCTCGCTCACGGCCTTTGCAAGCAGAAGGAGCTTTGCGAGTTTCTAAAAGCGCAGGCGAAAACTTACGACGCCGCAAAAATTTCTAAAATTTTAAGCCGTCAAAAGGGCTAAATTTTAAAATTTATACGGCTATGGCATGGTAAAACAGATAAAATCGCTATTATAATTGTGCTAGTCGCAGCCGCCCTACTTTGTTATTTAGCGCGAGCGAAAAAGTAAAATTTGTTCCGCCTAACCTGCCCTCCTCCGCTTATCAAACGGCTCGCTATTAAGTTCATTCGAGATAAATTTTAATGTATTTGCCAGACAGCGCGGCGGCGTAGGTAAATTTTAAAATTTTATCTTTATTCGGGTCTGTTTTGATAAAAAATATATCGATTTCAAAACTCCGTAGCTCCAGCACCCAATAAATATTATGAAGATGATATAATGAGCCAAAATTTTGAATAATATCACTTTATAATTTAAGGACGAGGTGCCGTGTGAAATTTAACATAAATGCCGTTATCGGCGAGGCGGATGATGTGCCGATCTATATATCGAATATTATAAGAGCAGCAAGGCAAGAGATTAAAAGTATTTTTAGCGATTTTGAAATGCGCTCGCTGCAAAAGATCGATATTTGCCTTTGTTTGAGCGGGGAAGTGTCGAGATATTTTCCGAAATCGGGAATTTACCAGCCGAAATATTATCTTAAAAGCAAAAAAATTATCGCGTATATTCATTTTAGCTCAGATGAGTGGGGCTCCAATAAAAAGGCGAACGTAGATAAATTTTTAGAAAAGTTCAAGCAGTATCTTATGGAGCTTGGAGATATTGCCGGGCGGAAGATTGCGAATAATAATTTAGAGTTTGACGATACGCAGTACAAAGACAATATAAATAAAATTTTTGAAAATTTAGTAGTAGATTGTTGAAATAAAATTTGAAAATAATATCTATCTGAAGCGGCAAAATTCCGCTTCAGATAAGGCAGACGCTAGCCCGGGCTAGTGAAATTCCAAACGCCCTTAAGACACGAAATAGCGACGAGGTGAGTTTGGAATTTCATCATCAACGATAATTTAAAATTTTGCCCGAAAGCTTATTGGCTAGCTTAAAGCGCCTTGGTTGGCGCCCCGTAGAATTTCAACGCGCCGTTAAGCAGGCGATGAGTGAGCCGCGCAAGGCGGGTCTTGCGCGAGCGTGTAAAAGTACGCGCGGTGTTATTTTGCAGTAGAATTTTACGGATTTGATCTCATGCGTAAAGGGCGAGATCAAGCCTAAATGCCCGACAAGAGCAAATTTTACGCAAACCGCGCAAGACGAGTTTTGTGCGAGCGCTAAATCGCGGCTTTTAACGCTTCAAATTTCGCGTCTTGCTCGGCTAGCAGCTGTCCTTTCTCATCGCGCGAGACGTAAATTTTAAAGATATTTTCGCCCGCTTTGTCGTAAAAGCCTACGAATTTCGAGAGCATCCCCATGAAAGTCTGCGTCACAAGGATGATTTTATCGATATCATCCGTCTTTAGATGACCCCCCAAAATGCCCAGCCCATGCGCCTCATCGCCGTTTGCGCCCATGCCGAAATTATAAAATCCGCGCGCGCTCTTGCCGCTTGGGATCTTGGTTTTAAACTCGATGATGAAGCTCGGCGTATTTTTCACGAAAAGCACCTCGCCCCAACTCTCAAGCTCCCTAATGACCTCGCCGAATTTATCGCCGCCCGCGCTCTTTCCGAAGCGCTCGGGCAGGTTTAGCAGTACGTCGATCTCCTTGGCGCCGAGCTCCTTGCAGATCTGCGCGATCGAAATTTTAGGGTTTTGCGCGAACAGCGCCTCGATTCTCTCTTTCATTTTCATCCTTTCTGAAATAAAATTTTGAGCGCCATTATAATATAAAAATTCTAAGTTACAGATAACGGCAATCAATTAGAGCGAATTTTTGAAGCTTATTTTAAGAAAAATTTAGCGCTGCAAAGTGCTTATGCGTAGAATTTTAAACGACAATACAAAGAATTTTATCTACACGGAATTTTAGAATTCTAAAATTCCGCAAAGCTTTAGAGCTGTATCATAGCGGATCGTATCCGAAGCGATTGGACCCGCTATCGCCGCGCTGCACGAAAAATACAAGCAGCACTATCCAGCCCACAAATGATACCAAAAGTCCGATATCGCCGAAAAAAGCACCCACGATCGGCGTTAAAATAAGCAGAAAAAACCAGCCACTTCTATCGGTGTCATGTAGTCGCCTGACTGATACGGCGATGGCTGGCACTAGCATAGCTAGTTGAAAAAGCGCATCTATAATGCCGATTTCTTGATGGACGATTTTGCCGGCTATTATTTGATTGTACCCTATCGTAGTGCCTAAAACGCCATCTATCAAACTCAAAACAATCCCACCAAGCACGGTAAATAGAAAAAACCACCAGTACTCCGACCTCGATGCTCGCCCGCTAAATGCGGCGTATTTTTGCTTGACGCAAGTTTGCACGGACTCCATAAAAGTCATTTTAAACTCCTTTTTTAAAATAATATAGGATTATACTAATCGCCCCTTAAATTTAAATACCTAAAACTCCCGCCCGTTCATCTGCCTTACGTGATACGCCAGATGCACTAGGCCGTAGCCGCCTTTTGAGGCGGTAACCTCCCTAGTGCCATGAACCGCCGAAACATTTAAAACTACCGAAGCTAACCACCCTATGGCAAATACTAAAGCGAAAAGCTGCGAGTCAAGCGCTATCAAGACTAGAGTTACTATCTCCGTAGCTGCAATAACATAAAACGCTCTTAGATAGTTTTTCTCTCCGCTGCAATCATAAAGCTCTTTACTAACTAGCAGCTGATAGATCAGATATACCGCTGTGCATACACAATAAATGCTTATCATAAAAACTGATGGATTAAACAATTCAAATCCTACAAATATAGTGCTTACTGCGCTTATAGCCGAGGAAACCCCGACTAGCACGGCGTTTGATAGCAGATCCGTGCTGCGTATAGCGCGCGCTAAAAAATATAGCCCCACAGCTAGGCATATCATAGATATAAGTCCGACGCCCTCCAACGCACCCACTTTATCTACATTCTTGATATATCTGCCTACCGCATTTAACGCCTCAAGCCCAAATGCTATGTAAAGGGTAGTTTTGGCGGTAGATAGATTTTCGCTCTGCTCTTTAGCGTCATCCGCATAAACATACAGGATTGCTCCCGCGCCTACGGATACATTTAGCTTTCGCACCATATCAGGCAACCTAAAAAAGTCGCTAATAAGCCAGATTAAAAATAAAACATTAGGCACCGAGAAAATAACCATAAAATGAAAAAAGCCCTGTTCTATATCTTTTAGGTCTGATGCTTGCACGCCCAAATCCGGACGAGACGAGTTTATAAGCGCTAACAGATCGTTACCTTCTATACTCGTCCACATGACAGCAACCACTACTAAAAAAAGCCAGATGAGAAATGGCAGCCCGCCTAAAAGCTGAAAAATCGCGGAAATTATACGTCCAAGATAAAATCTATGCGCGCCGAAAGGCCCGAGAAACATATAAAACGCGTAGGCTTTATTTAGATCGTAAGCCTTAGCTGAGCTTTGCGTAGAGTTAATTCTATCGGAATTTGAGGAAGCTGAATTTTGCCAAGTGGAATTCTGCTCTGTAAAATTCTGCGAGTTTGCGGCATTCTCGGTAGAATTCAAGCCTTTGGCGTTAGAATCTTGCTCGCTAGAGCCTGTCGCGGCAGAATCTCGCAAAATAGAATTTTCTTCATCCAAGCCTTGAGCTGCAAAAGCTAAATTTTGCTCCGCAGAATTTTGTGGAGTAAAATTTTGCCTTATGGAAGTGGAATTTTGCTCTATAGAATTCTGAGCCGTGGAATTTTGCTCGCTAGTATCATCCGCCGCAAGTTCTTCTTGCGCTAAATCTAAATTCTCAGATTGCTCCTGTGGCTTCTCATCCAAGGGCTTTTTTTCTTCGCCGCTTTTACGTCTTATACTGGCTAGCGATGCAGGATTGCTGCTGCTGCCCCAAATATCTTCGCCCATCTGCTCTCCTTGATTTTTAAAGCAATTTTACCTGAAATTTAAGGAATTTTTGTATATTCGCCGCTACAAATTCAAAACAAAGGACAAAAATGCCAACAGTAACATTCCAAGGAAAGCCCGTAGAGTTAAGCGGGCAAGAGATAAATCTAGGCGATCGCGCGCCGCAAGTGCGCTTAGTAGCTCAAGATCTAAGCGAAATCGAGATCGCTAGCGGCAAGCACGTGCAAATCATCGTCGCCGTGCCGTCGCTAGATACGCCCGTCTGCGCGACGGAGGCACGCAAGTTCAACGAGCGCGCCGCATCGCTTCCTAACACCGAAGTAATCGTCGTTTCGATGGATTTACCGTTTGCGATGGGGAGGTTTTGCACGACTGAGGGGATCAAAAATCTACGCGTTGCAAGTGATTTCCGCGATAAGGAATTTTGCCGCCACTACGGCACTCTCATCGCCAGCGGCGCATTAGCAGGTCTCAGCGCCAGAGCGATCTTCGTCATAGATACCGCAGGCGTTGTGGTTTATAAAGAGCTCGTAAGCGACATAGCCTCTGAGCCCGACTACGACGCAGCGCTGGATTTTGCAGAGCTCGTCGCTCGCAACAGCTGCTCTAACTGAGCAAGATAATAGATCCAAGGTTTGGATAATTTTCGCCTCGCTTTAGTTCACTACTTTAAGCAAATTCGCCCTACTGCAAGTAAAAAACGAAGTAGGGCGCTTAAAATCCACTTCAATTTTACATTTTGATTTTACGCTTTAATTTTCGCTCCAGCGTACGCAAAGCTGTTAACGCACAGCAATAGTAAGCGAATGAGAACAAAATTTATAGGATTACTCGCCGCTAGATTTTAAATTTAGCAGCAGCGAGAGTTAAAATTTTAAAATTTGCTCGCTTAACTACTCCGCGCGATAAATTCGCTAAAAGTTATCTCGCGGGCATAAAATTTAACTCCGAGCGAGGCGAGCTTGTCTTGCAGCGGCAGCGCCAGTTCCTCTATGCCGCTAAATACGCAAAGCGGCAAATTTTGCGCCCTCTCTTTAGTCGCCGCAAAGCTCTCGTCTTCAAAAAATTTCTTTAAAAATACGAGCGTTTTTACCTTATCCGCGCCCAAATCCTCGATGAAAACGCTGAAATATCTATATCCCGGTTCCTCGCGCGCTTCATCTTTCCGCGCGTAATCGTCCGCCAGCTCGCGATAAAATTCGTTGTTTAAATCCGCAAGCGGCGCGATCGCTTCAAGCGAGCAAGGCGCCTCAAGCGCGGCAAGTGCGGTTAAAATTTCTTCAAATTTAACGATGTCGTCCGCAACTTTAATCGGCTCTCAAGAGCCAGCGCCGTGATAGGCGAAGTAAACGGGTGAGGCATCCCCAAGAGCAAAATCCACGAAAAACGGATCGTCCATGCCGTTACGCGCGATGACCCGCCAGCTCTTGCGCCACTGCCCGGGCGCGTCGTCCGCTAGCTCCTCGCCCGTTTTGCGGCTAGCGAGCCTATATCCCTCCTGAAAACTCTCAAACTCGCTCTCGTCAGGATAGAAAAAAGGCAGTAAAACGGACTCTGAAACGATGCGTTTGCGGATAAAATTTTGGATCAAATTCGGAATTTGCACGGCGCGACCTTTGGGTTAAATTTGAGCGAATTTTAGCAGAATTTTTAATCCGCGCAAAATTTACATTCAAATTTGACGCACACAAAAGAAGCAAATTGTGCTCAAATTTTCACCAAATTTGAGCACAAAAAGACAAGCGGAAGTATTTTAGTTGCGACGAAAATTTCGGCGCAAATAGAACATATAGAGCCGAAATTTTACTAGCTCCGCAAAAAGCGCTCACGAAAGGGCGCACAATCAAAAAGACAAGCGGAAGTATCGCGAGATGATTTTGAGAGTTGTGCAGAAATTTTAAGTCAAGGCTAGACAAGTAGTCTGCCGCAGACTTAAAATTTCAAATCTCTCTCAAAAGCACTCGCGAGACAACGCGCTACAAGGATTGTAGGATTTTCGGTTTACCAAACGCCTGTATCGGCTTAATCTCGCCCTTAAATTTCTCAATCTGCGCTAGCACGGTGTGAGCCGAGTTGCTTTGCGCGAGACTTGACGTGCCTTTATCAAACGTAAGCACATTTACGCAGCCGTGCTGGCAGAGGCTCTTCTCGCCCCAAACCTCGGGATCGTACCACGCGCCCTCGCAGATCGCTGCGACGCGCTCGGGCACGATGTCGGTGACGAGCACGCCTGCCAAAATTTCGCCGCGGTCGTTGAAAACTCGCACGATGTCGCCGTTCGCAAGTCCGCGAGCTTCGGCGTCTTTTGGGTTTATCAGCACCGGCTCTCTGCCGCTAACCTCGGCAAAATTTCTGATGATCGAGTTGTTTAGCTGGCTGTGCAGGCGGTAGCGAGAGTGCGGGCTTACGATGTGGATCGGATATTTAGCTGTCTTTTTCGCATCGCCTAGCCACTCTTTAGGCTCGATCCAAGTAGGCATCGGCGGGCAGTCGGCATAGCCCATCTTAGCGATTACGGGCGAGTAAAGCTCAATCTTGCCAGACGGCGTGCCGAGGCGATTTTTGGCGGGATTTTCGCGGAATGCCGCAAGGCGCGTATATAGCGCGCTGCTCTCGTCGTCCTTTTCAAAGCGCACGAAGCCTTTGTCGTAAAATTCCTCGAAGCTAGGCATCGTTATATTTAGGCCTTTGGCTTGCTCTACGGCATCGGCGTAGAATTCCTTCATCCAGCCTAGCTCGTCCTTGCCCTCGCTAAAGACCTCGCCATATCCCCAGCGCTTGCAGATCTGCTCGCAGATCCAAAAGTCGCTCTTGCTCTCGCCCATCGGCTCGATTGCAGGCCTGTAAGCGACTATATATTCGCCAGTAGCGCCGGTTTGATTGATGTCGTTGCGCTCGACCTCGACGGCCACCGGAAGCACGATGTCGCTAAGTTTTGCGGTGCTCGTCCAGTACGGCTCGGCGGTGATAACGGTGTCGAGCTTACGCCACTGCCTCACAATATTATTCACGTCTTGATGGCGCGTAAACATCGATCCGCACGCCATATAAGCGACTCTCATATGCGGCAGCTTGATTTTAGTGCCGTCGTAGTCGATCTCCTTGCCCGGATGCTCCAGGGCCTCGATGCTGCGAGAGGACGGGATGGTAATGTTTTTCGCGTTTTTCCAAGGCGCAGAGCCCGTGTTTTCGTATTTTTCATCTATACGAGTGCTAAGTCCCTTTAAAATCGGAGCCACTTTATTCGTAGCGCCCGCAGAGCCGTAGCCTAGGCTAAATTCAAAGCCGAGCCCCTCCTTGCCGATATGTCCTAGCATCGCATTAAGCGCCACTAGCGCCCAGAAAGGCTGCTCGCCATGATCGGCGCGCTGCAAACCGCGACCGATTAAAATCGTGCTCGGCTCCTTTGCAAGCGCCGTAGCAAATTTCGCAATAGCCTCCTCGCTAAGCCCGCAAATTTTGCTCGCCCAAGCTGCGTCCTTTACGATTTTATCGCTCTCGCCTAGAAAATACGCTTTAAATTTATTAAATCCAACGGTATATTTTTTGATAAATTCCTCGTCGTAGAGGTTGTTCGTAAAGAGATAATGGCACATACCGATGATGAGCGCGGTGTCGGTGTTTGGGCGCACGATGATATCTTCGCTGCCGAAGTAACGCGCGGTGTCGTTTCTCATCACGTTTACGCTGTAGGTTTTGATGCCCGATTTCTTAAGCTCTTGCATGCCGATGTAGCCGTCGTGCGTAGGCGGAATGGATGAAATTTGATTGGTTACCACAGGATCGGTGCCCCAAAATACGACGTTTTTAGCGTTTTTGACGATCGCTTTCCACGTAGTAGGCGCGTCGTAAACGGCGCTTGAGCCCAGCACGTGAGGCATTATAACAAGCCCCGCACCGGTGGAGTAGTCGCCGCTTTCCTCTACGTAACCGCCTAAAATTTTAAGCATTCGGTGCGCTACGGTGCGTCCCCAGCCGATCTTGCCGCTACCGCCCCACCAGTAGCACTCGCCGTAGATCGCCTCGGCGCCGTATTTGTCGAAATTTTCTTTCAAAGCCTTCGCCGCTAGATCAAGCGCGACGTCCCAACTAACGCGCACGAACTCCTCTTTGCCGCGCAGTTCGCTCTTTGCCGCGCCTTTTGCCTTTAGATAGCTTTTGCGCACCATCGGATAGAGCACGCGGTTTTCGTTTTGGATATTATCGGGCAAGCTATAGTTCATCGTGTTTGGAAATTTATCGCCCTCAAAATCGCTTACCGAAACGATCTGCGACGAGTTTAAATTTAGCCAAAAAGGGCCGAATCTATTCGCGCCGAATACCTTTTTGTTATCAAAAATCGTCTGCGTTACCCCCTCAATCCTGCTAGCGCTTGCTGCGCTTGCGCCTAAAATCCCTGCCTTTAAAAAGTCTCGCCTTTTCATCTGATCTCCTTTATCATTCAGGTTTTTTTGCGTTATGTTGTAGATATTTTATGATCAAATTTAGCTCGTCGCCCTCGAGCGCTACGTAGTTTGCATTGATCATCTCTTGTAAATTTGCAGGCCACTGATTTGCCGTGAAGCTCTTTGGCTCATGCAAGCGGTGACACGCCGAGCAGATCTGCTCGTAGTTTGTCTTTGCCTCCGCATAAAGCGCCTTAGCGTCCTTGGCTACGGCATCCGAGCCGACCTCGTAAATCCCCTCGACCTCGTACCAGATCTCGCCGTAATCGTCCTCGAGCTTTTTGCCCTTTTTAAAATTCGCTTCGGCCTCGTTCGCAAAGGTCGCATAAATTTCAGCCTCTTTCATATTTTTTTGGATCTGAAGCTGATAGTTTTCGCTCACGACGCCTTTAATTTTAATCTTGGTGGCGCCGCCATCGGCGGGTAGCACCTCGATCGGCGTTAAAATTTGAACTTCGCCGATAGTTTTTCCGTCCTGCGAGATCGCCGTGGTTTTGGAGATCACCTCGCCGCCAAAAAGCGAACACGCACAGACAAATGAGATAAAAATTTTCCTCATAAAGTATCCTTTCTGGGTTGTCTTTGACGCGAATTATAAATCAAAAATAAATTTAAATTTGTCGCGATTGCGACGAATTTATCCTTTTTGAGTAAAATTT
>NZ_CALIJF010000253.1 GCF_938018035.1 uncultured Campylobacter sp.
CAAAAGGCGGTCTTAAAAATCAGCTCATCTCCTTCGGTCGCTATAAGCGGCAGTGAGGCAAATTTCACGCTCAAACCGCTTGAGGTCAAGCATACGAACTTCACCGCGAGCGCACTTGATATTGCGGATGCGAACATTAAATTTGATCTTGACGCAAACGGGCAAAAATTTAGCAACGATGTGGAATTTGACATAATCAGCCAGTTCCCGCGCTCGAAGCTATTTCACGTAAGCTATGGCGATAAGCCGGTAACTCTAAAAATCGATCCGAGCTATAAAGAAATTTATACTCACATCAGCGCTACGCCTAATGCTTTTAGCCTAGCGGACGAGCTATATCTCTATCCTTACGGCTGCACCGAGCAGCTTACTTCAAAGATGGTAGCGGTTGATTATGTCGCACGCAAAGACTCCAATAAAACCTTAACCAACCGCGTAAACGAGTATGCAAGTAGAATTTTATCTCGCCTCAAACCTAGCGGCAGTTTCGGCTACTGGAGTGCTCACGGCGTTACTAATTACTACGCTTCGATTTACGCAAGCGACGTTTTACTAGAGCTTGACGCGCGCTATAAATTCCTTAGCAATAAGCAAAGATCGCTGATATTTAGCGCCTTAAAATCAGACTACGAAGATCAAGCGACGCTTCGAGTATATGCGGATTTCGTGCTAGATCAATACGGCAAGCTCGATGACGATGAGATAAATTTCATTTACGACAACGGCCTTTATGACAACTCGCCGATGGCTCGCATCGCTATGGCTGCGATACTTAAAAAGCACAATATGACGACCGAGTTTAACTTCATGCGTGAAAAAATAAACCAAATGGATTATGACTACGCCGAAGACGGAGCGGGCTTGACGTTTGCCAGCGACATAAGAGACGCCGCCTTTAAGCTCTACGCATTCGGCAAGGCTGGCATCAAAGATGATAACACAGCTCGCACGGTCGATGCGATCATTCGCGATCTAAAAAATATAAACAACACGCAGGAGCGAGCGAGCGTCATACGCGGATTTGATGAGTATTTTAAGGATTCGAAAAAAGATATTAGCTTTGCTTTGAAATACGACGGCGAGGCGAAAAATTTCAATTCGCCGCTGGATACCAAGCTCGCGGTTAAAGACGGCGCGATAGAATTTACGCCGATGAGCGGCAATGGCGAGCTGTTTTTTACGGTGCTGGGATTTGGATATGAAAGCGCTGCGGTCAAACACAATCCGCTTAGCATAAATAGACCGTTTGATAACGACCGAGATAAGAAGGTTGAAATTTATCGCGAGTTTCTTGATGCTCGCGGCAACATCGTCGATCTAAACAAACTCAAAGTAGGGCAGAAAATTTACTCTAAGATCAGTTGGCGAGCTAATCATTATCTTTATAATTTCGCGATCGACGAGGCAATGCCTAGCTGCTTTGAGGCGGTCAATGAGCGCCTAGGCTCGGCCGCACAGGCTCGCCCGGAGGGCTTTGTAGATAGCGTAGCGATCGAGCATACGGAGTATCTGTATGATCGAGTGCTTCACTTCCCGAAAAGCGGTTATTTTTACTACGATCCGCAAGAGGGATATAATAGTACCGGCATCATCTACACGCCGATAAACGTGATTATGTCGGGCTCGTGCGCGCTTCCTGCGATCTCCATCGAGGATATGCAATACGAGCGAGTAAATAATTACGATCTACAAACGCTTAAATTTAAAGTCGCTCGCTAAGGCGTAGCGATTTTAAGGCTCGGCGCGGATTTTGCATTAATTACAATTTTCGCGCCGAGTGCGCTTTTGCGTTCACAAGCATTTTGCAAACGAGCGCCTGATAAAATTTTAAAATTTTAATTCCGCTCGCCCGCCGAATTTCAAAATTTTATATTAATCCCTAAATTTCATAGCTTTTTACTATCCATTCATAGCGTCGTTCTATTTGACTTACCTTTAAATTCGAGTTATCATTTCTTTTAAATATACACTTTTAATTAAAGGAGTTGCAAATGCAAGACGTATCAAGACGTAGTTTTTTAAAGATTAGCGCAGTGGGTGCGGGGGCGCTTGCGCTGGGAGCTAGTAGCGCGTGCGCGGCACAAAACGCCAAGGATGTCAAATTTGACGAGGAATACGACATCGTCATCATCGGCACCGGTTTTGCGGGACTTGCCGCGGCGATTAAAGCCAGCGGACGCGGCAAAAAGGTGCTAGTGCTTGAAAAGATGGGTCGCGCGGGCGGAAATTCCGTCATCAACGGCGGAAACATGGCTGCTCCGATGAATAAATTTCAAGTCGCACAAGGCATTAAAGATAGCAAAGAGCTTTTTATCGCCGATGCCGTAAAAGACGGGCTCGGGCTCAATCATACCGATCTTTTGGGCGTGATGTTCGATCGCAGCAACGACGCCGTGGATCTTTTAACTAGCTGCGGAGCGGAATTTAGCGACAAGCTGATCTTTGAGAGCGGCCACAGCGTCGCAAGAAGCTTGCAATCAACCAACGGCTCGGGCTCGGGCTACATCCAACCGATGATGAACAAGCTTCAAAACGATTCCAACGTCACGATCAAGACCCGCACGAAATTTGACGATTTTATCGTAGACGACAGCGGCCGCGTCGTGGGCGTAGAAGCGCGCGAGGAGTATAAATTTGATCCGAAGCTCTTTAGCGACGATTTGGAAAATAAAAGCGGCGAGAAAAAGAGTTACAAAGCCAAAGACGGCGTTTTACTAGCCTCGGGCGGATACGGACGCGATCTATGGTACCGCCAGATCCAAGATCCGCGCGTAGTACCTAGCATAGACAGCACCAACCACCCTGGAAGCTCGGCAGGAGCGATGCTTGCGGCAAATAGAATCGGCGCTTTTACTCTTCTAACGTCGTGGATTCAGTTCCTTCCGTATTGCTCGCCCGACGAAAAGGGCTTCGGCGCTGCGGTAAATTTTACCAACCACTGCTGCAACACCTACGGTCTAACCGTCGATCCAAAGACGGGCAAGCGCTTTATGGATGAGCACGCAGGGCGAAAGATCAAGGCGGATGCTTGCTTTAAGGTTATCGGCGAAAGCGAGAAAAACGACAACTATCCGGTAAACGTCTGCGACTCTCAAGCCGTCGCCGCGCGTAACCCAGTCTATACATCAAGGCCGCTGGAAGCGGGCGTCGTGAAGAAATTTGACACGCTAGAGGAGCTTGCGAAGGCTTACAATCTGCCGCTGGAGCCGTTTTTAAAGACCGTCGCGGATTATAACTCTTACGTCAAAGCGGGCAAAGACCCCGAATTCGGCAAAGTGGTCGATAAGCTAGACGGCATCGACGTTTCCAAACCGCCGTTTTACGCAAGCCGCACGATGCCGAAAGTGCACCACACGATGGGCGGACTTGAGATCAATACCAAAGCTCAAGTCATCTCTAGCCTTACTCACGAGCCGATCCCCGGGCTCTGGGCTGCGGGCGAGGTAACCGGCGGCGTGCACGGCGCGAGTAGGCTCGGAACCTACGCGATCCTTGATTGTATGGTTTTTGGGATGATCGCAGGCGAAACAATCGGGGCTTAAATTTAGCGCCCGCGAAATTTCGGCGCGAAGTGGTTGCAAACGCGCGCTTTATTAAATTTCGGCGCGAAGTAGCGGTGCGTGCTTTGCGCCGAAATACTGTGCGAGTCTTTAAAATTTCAAGATAGAGCCGCAAAGCGTGCCGCAGCATTTCAAAGCATTTTAAAATTTAAAGCACTTAAAATTCTACGGCGCGTCTTTTAAATTTGAATACCGCGCACTTTAAAATTTTATAGCGGCGGCAAAATTTCGCACAGGCGGCGAGCAAATCCGTGCGCCGTAAATTTTAAAATTTACGCCTAGCCTTCGGCTAGCGGAGCGGAATTTATTCGCTTTAAATTTGCGCTTTTAAAATTTTCTTTTCTAAATTTTTAAAATTCTATCACTAAGTCTTTACGTTAAATTTTAAATTTCGCTACGTGGGTGTATAATCTATAAAATTTCAACGCAAGGAGCAAAAAATGCAAGAAATTTCAAGACGAAATTTTATGAAAATCGGCGCGGCGGGAGCTCTGGCTTTAGCTGCAAGCAGTGCGAGTGCAACGCAAAACGCCAAAGACGTAAAATTTGACGAAGAATACGATGTTGTTGTTATCGGTAGCGGTTTTGCAGGCTCGATGGCGACACTTCAGGCTCTTAAGCGCGGCAAAAAAGTGCTTATGATCGAAAAGATGGGCCGTGCGGGCGGCAATTCCGTCATTAACGCCGGCAATATGGCGGTGCCAAATAACGAATTCCAAAAAGCCGCAGACATCACGGATAGCAAGGAAGCCTTCATCGCAGACTGCCTAAAAGACGGGCTAAATTTAAATCACGTAGATTTGCTAGGCGTCATCTACGACCGCGCAGGCGACGCTTTTGAATACCTAAAAAGCATCGGAGTGGAGTTTTCGGGCAAGGTGATATCTGCTAGCGGACACTCGCTAAAGCGCGCCGTACAGGCCAAAAATGCTAGCGGCTCGGGCTACATCCAGCCGATGCATAAGGCGATCGAGGAAAATGCAAATGCTGTAATTAAGAAGCGTACTAAATTTGATGATTTTGTCGTGGACGACAGCGGTCGCGTCGTAGGCGTAAAGTGTCGCGAAGAATATAAGTTCGATCCGCAGCTTGCTAGCGACGATAGGGAAAACAAAAGCGGCGAAGTAAAATTTTTTAAAGCCAAAGATGGCGTCATTTTGGCTGCGGGCGGATACAGCTCGGATAAGTGGTTTCGCGCGCAGCAGGTGCCGTATCTAAAAGACAATATCGAAACCGTAAGCCAACCAGGCGCTACCGCAGGTGCGCTTATCGCGGCGATGAAGCTAGGTGCGAATCCTTTGCAACTCAGCTGGATTCAACTAAATCCTTATACCAATCCTAGCGAGAAGGGATTTGGTACTTCTGCGCTATTTTCAAATCACTGCGCTAACGACTATGGTCTAACTGTCGATCCAAAGACGGGCAAACGCTTTATGAACGAGCACGCCGGGCGCAAGATCAAAACCGAAGCGATCTTTAAATGTATGGCGGAGAGCGAAAATAACGACAACTATCCCGTAAATATCTGCGATCAAGCCGCAGTTGATGCAAATAATCCGGTCTATACGTCAAAAGGTGTAGAAGCAGGCTCAATCAAAAAATTTAATACCTTGGAAGAGCTTGCAAAATTTTATAAAATTCCGCTGGAGCCGTTTTTAAAAACCGTCGCGGATTTTAACGGCTATGTCAAAGCAGGAAGTGACCCGGAGTTTGGCAAGCCTTTGACAAAAGCCGATGTAGGCGGTATCGACGTATCAAAAGCTCCATTTTATGCGTGCCAAACAAGCCCAAAAATTCTTTACTGCATGGGCGGCGTGCAGATCAATACCAAAGCCCAGGTTATTGACGCGGCTAGCGGCGAGCCGATCGCAGGGCTATATGCAGCGGGCGAAATCACCGGTGGCGTTCACGGCGCAAGTAGGCTCGGTACTATGAGCATGGCTGATTGTATGGTTTTTGGCATGGTGGCGGCAGAAAATATCTGAATTTAGGGTGCGACGGCATATTTAAATTTCGCTGTCGCGTCTAAATTTTAAAATTTTACGCAAAAGAAACGTAAAATTCTATTCGTTCGATAAGGGTTAAATTTCACCGAAATTCGCATAGTTTGGGGGGCGGGCATGATAGCGATCTATTTTAGCGCCACGGGCAACACGAAGCATTGCGCAGATAGGCTCATCGCTCATCTTGGCGGCGTTTGCGTCTCGATCGAGAGCAAGGCTTGCAATGAGCTTTTAAAGCACCACAATGACGTTATCTTGGCATATCCCGTCTATTTTAGCGACCTGCCGCGTATCGTGCGCGACTTCCTCTACCGAAACGGCGCGAGCTTTAGCGGCAAAAACGTATTCATCCTCGCTACGATGGAGATTTTCAGCGGCGACGGGGCAGGGTGCGCGGCTAGAGTTTTAAAACAATTCGGTGCAAACATAACGGGCGGCGCTCATATCAAAATGCCCGCGTTCATCCTCGACGTGGCGATTTTTGGCTACTCGCGAGCGAAAAACGAGCGCATAATCAAAGAGGCGGACGCTAAAGTCAGACGCGTTGCGGAGGCGCTTAGCGCAAATCATCCGCCGCAAGAGGGGCTAGGCGCGCTCTGTCGTATCGCAGGGCTTTTAGGGCAGCGACTTTGGATGAAAATTTGGGATAAAGGCCCCTTTGCTAAGCGCAAGCCGAGCCTTGATCCATCGCGATGCAGCGGATGCGGGGCTTGCGTCAAACCCTGCCCGATGCGAAACATAAAGCTCGCTTGCAAAAAGGCGCAATTCGGCGATGAGTGCACGCTTTGCTACAGGTGCGTAAATATATGCGAGCGCAGAGCGATTACGATCCTAGGCAGGGCGAAAAATTTAGAAAATTCCATCCCTGCGGACTTATGAGGACGAGCTCATGCCTCGCAAGTTCGCAATAAAATGCGTAACAACGGGCGAGGAAATTTTACTTTTTAACAGCGCTTCGCACGGCTAAAGCGCGATGTTCTGCGACGAATATGGCGCAAAAAAGTAGCCCGCTGCGAGCTAGTGAAATTTAACCTGCCGCCGTGCAAGATCCTCGTAAAATTTGGCTACAGCAATCACTACGACAAAAGAATACGAGACCGACGAGCGCGGTAGGGTCATACTAATAAACGGCGGGGCTGCCTCATGGGGCGAGGTAAGGCAAATGGTTTTGATTATATCGCCGTAAGCTACGAGGACGAAGCGGGCAAAAATACAAAATTTCGCTTATGTAGGCGACCTTAAATCTCAAGTCCGTCTTTTTTGCTCCGTATTTAAATTTTACTCGGTCGCTAGATGCTCCTAAATTTAAATTCTCTATAGCCGAATGTGGCGTCTTAGAATTTTAGCAAAGGTTTATCCTGCAATACTGCGCCGTGAAATTTCAGCGAAGGCTTATTTTGCCGCATACCTCAAAATTCTTAAATTACCCGCGCCGGCCCACTTAAGCTCTAAAGCGCTTGCCTTATCACTTCGCCTAAGGGCAAAATGCCGCGCCTTGTCTTATTAATTCGCCGCGGAATTTCGCGGTAAAACTAAATTTTAAAATTTGACCCATTTAAATTTAAAAAGCGCACGACTATCGCAAAAATCATCCGATATTATTGGCGACGCCGGTCTAATTTTAAAATTACACCATCGCCCCTATATACTGCTATAGTCGTTAAATTTTAAGCAACGATAGGCGATAAAATTTTAAGAATTTCGCCGCCCAGCATTTCTTTATGCCACCAAGCCCACAAAACCGCCTAAACCTTCTTAAAATTTACGCTAAATTTGCTTCCGCGTCCTACTTCGCTACGTAGTGAAACCTGCGCATTATGGATCTTTGCGATTTGTGAGGCGATGGCTAGCCCGAGTCCTGCGCCGCTATTTTGCTCGCGATTTCTGGAACGCTCTATTTGATAGAGCTTGTCCCAAATTTTAGTTTGCAAAGCAGGCTCAATGCCCTCTCCATCGTCGCTTATGCTAAGTTCGTACGCGTCTGCACTGACGCAAAGCTCTAAAGCGACGCTGCTGCGCGTAAATTTTAAAGCATTGCTTAAAAGATTGTTAATCAGCCTGATCAAAAGCAGCTCATCGCCGTTTACGCGCACGCCCTCGGCTATCTGCGAGCTAAAGCTTAGCCCTTTTTGTGCGCACAAAAGTTGAAAGTCTTGCGCACACTCGCTTGCGATTTTGCTTAAGCTTACGGGTGCCAAACACACGCTACGCTGCAAGCGAGCAAGCTCTAAAATCTGCTCTATTAACGCCGAAATTTTACGCGCTTGATTGTTGATGACCGCGAAACTCTCCTTCGCCTCGCTCGCGTCTTGCTCGTAGGCTAGGGCGTAGTCGCTTTGAGCCAGTATGACGGCAGCGGGCGTACGCAGCTCATGCGAAAGATCGGCGCTTAGCTGCCGCTCGCGCTCAAACGCGCTTTGCAGCGATGCTAGCATTTCATTAAACGTAGCTGCGAGCGCGCTTAGCTCATCCTTGCCTCGCGGTAGTTCTATTCGCCGCGTAAAATCGCCGCTAGCTCCGATCTCGCTAGCTGTACGCGACATAGTGCGCACGGGCTTAAACGCTCTTTTTATGATTGCGTAGCCGCCGTAGATGATGAGCGCCACAAATAGCGGCGATAGGATAAGAGCGATTAGCATCACGCGCTTCATCGCAAGCTCAAACTCGCTAACTGCGATGACGCCGCGTATCCATGCGCTGCGCCCTTTGATCTGCGCGTCGTAATAGAAAAACTCATCGTCGTCAAGCTCCACCTCGCGCGCGCCTTGAGGCGAGAGCGGCAGCGCAGGATCGAAGCCTTTAGGCACAAACCCTGCGATCACGCCGCCTTGTCCGTCATGCTCTTAGAAAAATACACCGTCATCAAAGCTTTTTAGCTTGTCATCGCGCGCAGCTTTTTGCACTAGGTGGGCAAGCTTTTTTTGGCTGACGGAGCTTCCTGATACTTCGTCTAAAATATAGCCGCAAATGCCGATAATAGCGCCTGCAAGCGCCAAAATAAATACGCTATAATAAAGCGTCACGCGCAGGCTGATAGGTAGCGCGCGTGAGCTAAAATTCTCCTTAGCCGTTGTAAATACTCTAGATAATACTTGAGCAAAATTTTGTATTGTGATTTTAGATGCGAAATTTTGTCCTTGACTTTGCGCGAGGACGCTATTAGAATTTTGCGCTAGATCAGGCGTTGCGCTTGTAGCAGCAAAATTCGGCGCGGAATTTGATGCCAGATTTTGCGTGGAATTCCGTTTAAAATTTGACGCCTGGCTTTGAGTAGAATTTAGAGCCCGGTTTAACTCGATATTTTGCGTGGGATTTTTCTTGCGGCTTTTCTTTAAACACGCAAAATTATGCGTAAAATTATGTTTAAAATTTCGCACGAATTTTAATATGAAAAGCGCCGTAGCGGCAAAAATCTGCTTCGCAATCGCTGAAATTTTAATCCAAATCTTGCTATCTTGCCACGACATAGCCAAGCCCTCGCTTCGTTTCTATTATATCGCCGTGCTCGCCTAGCTTTTTGCGGATATTTTTGATTAAAACATCGATAACATTTGAGCTTGTTTCGTCGCTAAAATCCCAAATGCTCTCGCCGATTTGTTCGCGGCTTAAAATCGCACCGCGATTTAGCATCAAAAGCTCTAAAATTCTATATTCCTTACCCGTTAGCTCCACTACCTCGCCCGCGCAGACGACCGATTTTTTACTTAGATTTAGGCGCACTTGCCTTATGATAATTTCGTTATCCGCAGTAGCGTTTTTACGCCTGATAATTGCGCGAAGCCGCGCCAAAAGCTCACGAAAATCAAAGGGCTTAACCATATAATCGTCTGCGCCCAGATCAAGCCCTGCGATGATATCTTCTTTGGCGTCCCGCGCAGTTAAAAATAAAACCGGCGTTCCCAGTCTGCGCGCCCGCGCCGCCTTCAAAAACTCAAAGCCGTCCATCACGGGCATCATCGCATCAAGCACGATAGCGTCATATTTTGCGACATCCAAAAACTCTAGCGCTTCCTTGCCGCAAAAGGCGCAATCTACGCTGTAGCCGTCCTTTTTCAGAAATTTTGCGATGATTTGATTTAGATCTTTTTCATCCTCGACAAGTAAAATTTTCAAAGCGTTCCTTTAAAATTTTGCTAATTCTAATCCGCCATTTTAGCCAAAAAACGCATAAATTTTGCGGCGCCTTGGATGTGTAAACCCGCTCATTTTACGCACCGCTAAATTTCAGTAGCGTTGGGAGCTGCGCTAATTCGCAGGCGCCTTTTGTCTAGCTCTAATCTCGCTTGCCTTTTTATCCGCTACGCTTCCTAACCGCCCTAAAAAATTTAGCGCGCCTGCTGCGATATTTAGCGCAAAAAGCCCAAATCCTACGCAGCCAAGCTTGAAATTTTGCTTAGCGATTTCGCGTTTGCAGCGGCTGCAAAGCACTGGCTTGCAAGAATTACAAACCTCCGCGCAGCTTGCTGCACTGGCAGAATCTCGCGCGCTTGCTAAATTACTTGTATCTGAAAAATTTTGCGTATCGGCGAAATTTTGCTCGCTAGCGAAATTTTGCGCACTTGATAAGTCTTGCGTCTGCGAAGAATTCCGCTCGTCCTTATAATCTTTCGCATCCGCAGAAATTTTTTGATTTTCGCAACATTCCACGCTGGAAAAATCTTTAGAATTTTGCTCGCAGGGCGCGAGATTCCGCTCGCTTGTTTCGCTTGCTAAATTTGCCGAAAAATCCTGCGCATTTTCATCTAAATTTTTAGCCGCGTCTGCATTTTGGACGCCATAGTCAGCGTTTTTGTTTAAGCTAAAATCCCTAGCATCCAAAGCCTCGTTAGTTTGGGCGGAGTTATCTGCTCCACCCTTTAAGCTTTGATTTTTCATCTCACGCCTTTGCTTATTTTTGACGCTGCAAGATCTGCTCGCCCGTAGCAGCGTCGATTAGCACCTCTTTTTTGCTCATGCCTTGGCGCAGTTTGACTTCGTATGCAGGCTTACCGCCGTTACTTTTTAAATCAACCTCGCGAAAATCCCAGCCGGCGTTTACGCTAAGTGCTTTGGCGCGAGCGTCTGCGGCACTGATTTTGACCTGCGAATAATCAATTTTACTAGGCTTTAGCTTCTTTTGCGTTTGAGTCTTTAAAATTTCGCCGCTTTGAGCGTCGATTTTGATCTCGTTTTCGCTACCTTCTTTATATGACTCGATCTCATAGACGAGCCTTCCGTGCTCATCGTCGATTTCTACGCTTTTTATAGTCGCGTCACCAAAGTTTTGCTGTGCGATCCCTATCGCTTGATCGAATGAAACTTTAGCATCTTTTTCGCTAAAGTTTCCTGCGTTTAATGCGCCTACAAGGGCGAATGTAGCGGCGAGCGCGCCTAAAGCTTTAAGATTTTTCATCTTTAATCCTTTTGATTTTATTTCCAAATTTTATTTTGGATGGCGCAATTTTAAAATTCCAAGATGAAGCTAAGATGAATACGCGCGGAATTTTAAAATTTCACAAAAATTTTGCTGCGATTTGTGAGATACGAAGCGCGGAATTTCCGAGCATTTACCAAAACGCCGTAAAATTTCAACTTGAAATTTTATCTCAAGGAACGCTTGTGCTTAGCTTTTTTAAAAATCCGTCGCAGCAGAAGCTTATTTTTCTAAGCTCGCTTGCTTTTGTGGCATTTTTTAACTTCTCGTTTTTTAAAAATATCATAAACGCCTACGGAATCTCGGGGCTAAATTTTATCTATCTTGTCTGCGACGCGGCGGCTTTGATTGCTTTTTTGACGCTATTTTTTACGATTTTTAGCTCGCGTTATACGACCAAGCCGATTTTGATGATATGCTTTTTTATTTCGTCGTTTACGGCGTATTTCATGGATAACTATAACGTCGTAATCGATTCGGAGATGATCCGCAACACAGCCCAGACGAACTTTGCCGAGTCGGCGGATCTTTTTAGCCCGAGACTAGCGATTTACGTGCTGGTGCTGGGCGTCTTGCCCTGCGTGCTGATTGCTCGCTCGCACGTTAGCTACCGTCCGCTTAAATTTGAAATTTTAGCTAAGCTCAAAACAGCGGGCATTTGCATAATAATCATTGCGGCGCTGCTTTTCGGATTTAGCAAATACTACGCGTCGTTTTTCAGAGAGCATAAAATTTTACGCAGCTACGCAAATCCCGGATATTGGATCTATAGCAGCGTTAAATTTGCTGCAAAATCTAAAAAGCAGGGCTCGCAGCCTCTGATGCAAATCGCTGCGGACGCACATATTGATAAAAATTCCACAAGCTCAAAAAAGCTCGTCGTCGTAGTCGTGGGCGAAGCGGCGAGAGCGGATAGATTTTCGCTAAACGGCTACGAGCGAGATACTAATCCGCTACTAGCCAAAGAGCAGGGTGTTGTAAGCCTAAGCAATACCCATTCTTGCGGCACTTCGACGGCGCAAAGCGTGCCGTGCATGTTTTCGCTGCTAAATCGCGAGGAATTTAGCGTAGAAAAGGCTGCGGAGGAGCAAAACGTATTAGACATACTAAACCGCGCTGATGACATGGCGATTTTGTGGCGCGATAACAATTCCGATTCCAAGGGTGTGGCGCTGCGCGTAAAATATCAGGATTTTAAAATTCCGCAAAATAATCCGATCTGCGATGTGGAGTGTAGGGATGAGGGGATGCTTGCAGGGCTTGATAAATTTATCGCCGAAAACGCGGGCAAAGATGTATTAATCGTGCTGCATCAGATGGGCAATCACGGGCCTGCGTATTTCAAGCGCTATAAGAAAGAATTTGAAAAATTTAGCCCCGTTTGTCGCGATAACGAGCTTGAAAACTGCTCACAGCAAGAAATTTCAAACGCCTACGACAACGCGATTTTATATA
>NZ_CALIJF010000254.1 GCF_938018035.1 uncultured Campylobacter sp.
GACGCATTTGATAGGCTGATAAAAGATAAAATTTCATCCGCACAAAACGTGCTGAGCCTTGCAGCTTTAGAGCTTAAATCAAAATCGGTCGAGCCAAAAATTTCAGGCTCGCTCGCGAGGCTTTTAAATTTTGAGCTCAAATTTAAAAGCTTCATCGACTCCAAGCTAAGCGCCGCAGAGCATACGCTAAGCGCCAAAGATGAGCTTTTGGCGCAAAAGGCGAAATTTTTTGAGATCACTAAAGACCTCGTTCAAATCCAAAAGGGCGGCAAAACGGTAGCCCTAGGCGAGCTTGCCGCGGGCGACGAGTTCGTCCTTTGCTCACAGCAGCTCAGCAAAAACGCAAAAATCATCTAAAGGAGGCAAAATGGATAGGGTTTTAAATTTTAGCGCAGGACCTAGCACCATCCCGCTGGGCGTGCTAAAGCAGGCGCAAGAGGAGCTGCTAAACTACGCGGGGCGCGGATTTTCGATAATGGAGATCTCGCACCGCACTAAAATTTTCGAGGAAGTTTTGCATAGCGCGATGAACCGCGTGCGCGATCTCTATGGCTTTTCGGACGATTTTACGATTTTGTTTTTACAAGGCGGTGCGAGCCTTCAGTTCGCGCAGGTGCCGATGAACCTATACGCAGGCGGCGTCGCAGAATACGCCAACACGGGCAATTGGACAAGCAAAGCGATCAAGGAAGCGGGCGTGCTCGGCATAAACTACCGCGTGGTCGCAAGCAGCGAGGAGAGCAAATTCGACCGTATCCCCGAGGTCAAATTCTCTGACGGCGCCGACTACGGCTACATCTGCTCGAACAACACGATCTACGGCACGCAATATCCGCAGCTACCGCAGTGCGCCTGCCCGCTCGTAGTCGATAGCTCGAGCGATCTGTTTTCGCGCCCCGTGGATCTTGGCAGCGTGGGGATGTTTTACGGCGGTATTCAGAAAAACGGCGGGCCCGCGGGCGTTACGATGGTTGCAATCCGCAAGGATCTGCTGGACCGCGCAAACCCCAAAACGCCGATGATCCTGCGCTACAAGACGCAGGCGGACGCGGACTCGATGAGCAATACCCCAAACACTTTCGGAATTTACATGCTAAATTTAATGCTCGGCTGGATCAAGGACGAGATCGGCGGGCTCGCGGCGATGCACGAGCGCAACAAGCGCAAAGCGGCGCTACTCTACGGCGCGATCGATGCTAGCGGCGGCTTTTACCGCGGCCACTCGCAAAAGGGCAGCCGCAGCCTGATGAACGTGAGCTTTAATATCGCAGATGCCGCGCTTGAGCCGGTTTTCGTCGCGCAGGCGGAGGCGGAGGGGATGATCGGGCTTAAAGGACACCGCGTTTTAGGCGGCATCCGCGCCTCGATCTACAACGCCATAAACTACGAGGACGTTGAAAAACTAGTCGCTTTTATGAGCGAGTTTGCGCGCAAAAACGGCTAGCGGCGGCTAAATTTAGAGGGTTTGAGCGCGGCTCGCGCTTATAGACGAGATTGTCTAGGATCCGCGCTTGCCTTGCCGCTGGGCTGGTATTTGCCATAGTCCTCGCTTTTATAGCCGGTATTTTACGGCAGAAATAGCTTTGATGCGGCTTAGATTTCGCCGCTAGAATTTTATTGAAGATGAAATTTTATGATGTTAAAATTTTGCATTGGATGAAGTCTGATGGCTTTGATTTTGCAGCGGCGAGCGGACTTGGCGCTGCTGGGATTTATTAGGTAGGATTTAATATTTAAAACGCTATTATCGGTGTTCGAGGATGAAAGGTGGGTTTATTTATGTAGGCGCAGGTTTAGCGTATCTAGCGCCTAAATTTAAGCTTAACCCTAAAAACAGGCAAAATTAAACGAAAGGATTTAAATGAGTTTTAAGAGATTTTTTGCAGTAGCGCTTGTGGCGGGCGCTTTCGCTTCGGTGAGCGCAGAGGCTAGCGCTGCTGGGGATTTTTGTATCAAAAATGGCGGCGAGCTGATCGTCCGCAAAGACGGCAACGGCGTGGATTACACCGTTTGTAAGCTGCCTGACGGCACTATGATCGACGCTGAAGAATTTTATAAAACAGGCGGCGATTTGAGTAAATTTAAGAGCGTAAATCGATAGAATTTTATCGCTTGCGAAATTTGCAGCAGCGAAATTCCATAAAATTCTGCGTCAAAATTCCTCTTTAAAATTTAGATAAATTCTAACTAGCAAGCGTTAGTGCAAGTAAATTATTTGGGTACCTCATACAAAGTGAGGGCAGCAGGGTGATGGAAGAAATTCAATTATCCAAACGTCAACGATGTGTGGAGATTTTGCTCTAGTAAGGTGCTGAAAGCGGCGGCTATGCAAGACAGAAATATTTTAAGTGATTTGAACGCGCAGGAAACCTACTAGATTGCTCGATTAGGACGCAGGTTTTTTTGGATATGCGATAAGCATTTGTGCCCATAGTTGCTGAGCTTAAATTTCAGCCGTTCGTGGACGTCGCTCGCTTCCTTTTTTTGAAAGGCTCAAATTTTAGTCGCTCGTGGGCGCTCATTCGCTTCCTTGCCTGCGTAAATTTAGCGAGTGAAAACCACGATCTTGCCGCGCTCAAACGTGATCTGCCGTCCCGCTAGATACAGCTCGAAGTAGGGCTTCAAAAAGTCCTCCTGCGGTCTTTGCGCGTAGTTTGGATACTGCAAGTACGCCGAGAGTAGGTAGTCGCAGTTGATCGAATAGTACGCCTCGCCGAGCACCCATAGCTTCGCATCAAGCTTAGGCGAATCTATCATCCACTCCGTGATCGCCTCATAGACGGCGTGCGCAAGCTCGTCTTTACTATGCGCAAAATCAAAACCTTGCTGCACGCGAGCGGATTTTATCTGCTCAAGCATCTTTAAAAGCCCGCTCTTGCCTAGAAATTCTGCGAAAATTTTTAAATTTCGAACGTGCACTAAAGCTAAGCTCTTAAGCGCTTCGTCATCAAATTTCGGATCCTGCGGCGGGCAAAAATACCCGGGCGCCACGCCTTGATCGAACGCCTCTCGCGTCTGCTGCGCCGTGGCTGCGTAGATCGGCATTATGCGTGCTTGCAGCTCGGTGCCGTTTTGTAGCGGCGCAAACACCGCGTGCCCGCTCGCGCCGTCAGGCATAAAGCACTGAAAAAGCCCGTAAAGCTTATCCTGCAGATCGATCTCTTTGCAATCTAAGCTTAAATCTAGCCCCGCAGCCTCGTTAATGCGACTAGCGTACTCGAAATTCGTCATTTTCGCCCCTTTAAATTTTGACCGTCAAAGCGTTTGGGTGGAATTTTACCTAAATTTTACGCATTTTCCGAATTAAAATTTATGTGCGATGAGACTTTTATGGAATTTAAAATTTAGCGGTTCGGTTTGAGCTGATCCTGCGGCAAGGCGGCGGAGAGATTGGCGGCGACGGGCGATAGCCGATGATCGCGACCGCGGCACTCGCAGGCCGGTTGCTCGCAGAAGCGGATTTTTGCGCTCAGGCCGTCGCAAAATGGCGGGCAGTGTATTGGATGACGGCGGCGCTTATAGCGCCCGTGATGAATGCCGTGTTTTTTATAATCCCTCCTTCGGTAGAAATTTTATTAAATTTAGCCCGCCCTTTTATCGCTTGCATTAGTAGTGCCCTTCCATCTACTGGCTGTATCGTCGAAGAGGCGCAAACGCAGTATGCAATGTAATTTTACAGATCTTTTTATTTTGGCTAAAATAAGCAAAATTTTAAAGGAAAGATATGCTGATTTCTTACTCGCTGCAAGATAACCGAAAATTCGCTAAAATGAGAACTAGAATTTCGCGCAGAATTTATAAAGGGAACAAGTTCATCCGCGCCGTCTGCGCGACAGATTTGCTTTTCGCTTTTGCGTTTTCGGCTTGCCTTTTTATTTTTGAGGACGATTGGATAGAGTTTGTACGTAAGTACTATGGTGATAAGTCCTGGATAAAGAGCTTAGGAGCGATCTTGCCTACTGCTTGCGCAGTTTTTTATATTTACGCTATTTGCGTTAGATCGTGGCTACTAAATTCCGCGATATATGATAAGAATAAAAATGTCACTTTCGGCGATTTTAGCATTGAAATTTCAGATGATTTAAAGGGGCAATTTATATTAGTAAGTGAGCGAGATACGCTCATTTACGATGCGGAATTTTGTGAGGTGGTAATGGAGCGCGATTTTTTGGTAATTTTGCTGGAAGGAAGTCTTTTTATCGCCGTACCAAACGAAGCGTTTAAAGAAATAAGCAAGGAGGAATTTGCTGCGAAATTAAACAAAACAATAAGTGAGGCAAAAAGCGAAATTTAAAAAGCTATGGGCAGATAGAACGGATATGATTGCGATCACAATGGAATCTTAGCCATAATGGAATTTTATCCGTTGCTTGCAAATCTTTTGCTATTTTTGTTTTAAAAATTTTTGCTAAAGGATTTTATTTATGCTTACGAGTGCATAGTAAAAGTACCGCACTAAAATTTATTGAGCTCGGTGATGTACTCTTGAGAGTGCGCCTAAAATATTTTTATGCTCACGCTCTGCACCCTGCGGCGGTGCGGTAATGAGCGGCGATAGATAAGTTGTCGCGCGGCGACGGACGACGGCACCTACGGCGCGTGGCGACGGGGGATAGCCGAT
>NZ_CALIJF010000255.1 GCF_938018035.1 uncultured Campylobacter sp.
TACCGTGAACTAAATTTTATCGCGGCGATTGTCTAGAGCCATTCAGAACGGCGAGTCGGAATTTATAGCTCTCCGCTAGCGATAAAATTTTATGCGGTATGAGCCTGCCGCGCTTTGATGCGCGAAAATTCTAACGCTGCGGCAAGTGAAATTTAAGAGAGCTCCGCTCGTAGACGGCGAGTAAAATTTAAATGGTTCAAGTTGCTACGGCGCGGAATTTACGAGTTATTTTTGCGGCGCTTGCAGGCGAAATTTGGATAGCCAAGCTTGCCGAGCGGTAAATTTTACGTAATATCGCGCGAGCCGTGCGTACGGCGTGGGCCTGATGAAATTTTAAAAGCGCGCTTTGAGGTAAAATTTAAACGGCGCCTGTTCGGCAGAGAGTAGGGCGATGAAATTGAGCCGCTCCTAAAATACATCGTCTCGGCGGCGATAAAATGTTGCGCGCTTAGAACGAGGTCGTACAAAGGCGAAAGGCGGCGTAAATTTTATCGCGAGAGTTTTTGCGCGAGCAGGCAGGGCTTTGGATAAAAGATCGGAATTTTGCAGCGCGGCGAGTAAAATTTTGCCGAAAGATTTGGCGCAAAGCAGCGCGAATTAAATTTTAAAATTTGCGGCTCAGCAGCGAGGTAAAAGCAGGGCGGTAGAGCGGCAGCGGGCTTTGTTTCTAGCAGGCGTTTTGCGATAAACGAACGGCGATTGAACCGAGCACGGACGGCAGTAAAATTCGCTACGAAACAAGCGGCGCGATTAAATGCCGATTGCGAGCGGCGGTAAATTTTACCTCAAAGGACGCGGTAGCTGAAGTCGCACTATGTAAAGAAAGCCGAAACTAGGTATAAAATTTCGCCAAAAGGTGCGGCGGCGATAAAATTTCACCGCAAGAGGGCGCGACGCAGATAGAGAGCTCTGCGCTCACAGCTCGCCGGGTGTTTGAAACTCGCTTTTGTTTGCGTTTTGAAGCGAATTTATCGCGGATACTCACGGATCGCTTCATGTTTTGGAGACTGCCCCGTTCATGCGCGTTGTGTGCGCATCGTTAGCGGCGCGGCTAGCCGATGCGATATGCACGCGCTCAAGACGGATCGGGCGGCGCGCGGAATATTCGGCGCGAGCCGTAAGCAACGCCGATCGTGCGGGCACTCGAATTCGAGCGGGCGATTGCAGGGCGCCCCGGCGCGATAGAGCTTGGTTTTACGCGCTTGCGGTAAGTTGCGTCGAATTTATGCGAGGTTTGGGCGAAATCGTTCGGCGTTCGTCGCGAAATTTAAAGCGCGCAGCGGTTGTAAAACCAAGATGCCGCAGCTGTCACAAAACTAAGACGCCGTAGCGGTCGCAAAACTAAGACGTCTTTGCGGCTGTAGAAGCAAGGCGTCGCGATAAAGAGCGTCCTTTTGGGCGTGCGTAGGTCCCGTTCGTCGCGCCAAGCGACGGGGCGAGTAAATAAAATTTGGAGCTAGGCTTGGATCTACTAAATATTGTAAATTTAAAGAAATTTTATCTGCGAGAGGATCGCAGCAAAAACGTCGTTTTTGAAAATTTTGATCTGCGAATTGGCGACGCGCCGCGGCTCATCAGCCTCACGGGCCCCGACGGCGCGGGCAAATCCACGCTTTTAAAGCTCATTTGCGGCATCATCGCGCCCGATTGCGGCGAGATAAAATTTGCTGGCTTCGTCCCGAGCGGCGAAAATAAAGAATTCGTCCGCGCAAACGGCTATATGTCGCAGAGTCTGGGGCTTTACGAGGAGCTTAGCGTCTGGCAAAATTTAAACATCTTCGCAGGCCTAAAAGGGCTTGATCTAAAAGACGGCGAGGAGTATCTGCGCGGGCTTTTGCGCCGCGTGGGGCTTTTGAAATTTAAAGATTACGCCGTGGATTCGCTCTCCGGCGGGATGAAGCAAAAGCTCGGCGTCGCCTGCGCGATTGCAGCTCGTCCGCGGCTTTTGGTGCTAGATGAGCCCACAGTCGGCGTCGATCCGCTCTCGCGCAGCGAGCTGTGGGCGATCGTGCGCGAGTATCTGGATCAAAGCGGCGCGAAATGCATATTTTCGACGGCGTATTTCGACGAGGCGGCGGATGCCGATCTGACGCTGATCTTACTCGGCGGCAAGATCATAGCGCAGGAGCGCGCCGCAAAGATCACCGCGGCGCTGCGGGATCGCACCTTTCGCATCGACGGCGAGGATTATCAGAGCCTGGCGCGCCGCTTGATGTTTAAGACGCAAAGATTTTTAAAAAACTCCCCGCTCATCGACATCTGCCCCAGAGACGGCAGCGTCGATCTGCTAAGCGATGAGCCGATAAGCCTGCGCGATCTGCAAGAGTTTTTAAACGCGAGCCTAGAGGGTGATGGCGAAAATACAGAGCGCGAAAACGGGAGCGGCGAAAATTTTAAAATTTCAAATGAAAACGAGGGCGTTAAATTTAGTGAAAGCGGAGATGTCAAATTTAATGAAAACGGAAGCGCTAAATTTAAACTGAGCCCGCGCGAGGCGAGCCTGGAGGATGCGTATATTTTTTTAAATAAAGCGGAGATCGGCGCGGCAAACTTCGGCTACGAAAAAAGGAGCTTCGATGCGGCTCAAACCGTCATCAAAGTGCGCGACGTGAGTAAAAAATTCGGCTCATTTACCGCCGTGGAAAATACGAGTTTCGAGGTCAAAAAGGGCGAGATTTTCGGCCTTCTGGGCCCAAACGGCGCGGGCAAGACGACGACCTTTCGTATGATCTGCGCGCTTTTGGGGATGAGCGGAGGCGAGATCTCGGTCATGGGCGAGGATCTGCGCTACGCCAAATCATCGATCAGATCGCGCATCGGCTACGTCTCGCAGAAATTTTCGCTTTATAAAAAGCTAAGCTGCTATCAAAATTTAGAGTATTTCGGCCGCAGCTACGGCATCGGCGGAGCAGCGCTGAAACGGCGTATAGAGGAGCTTTTGAGCGAGTTTGGCTTGCAGCGGCTGCGAAACGAGACGTGGCAGAACCTGCCCTTTGGCGCGGGGCGCAACCTCAGCATGGCGTGCGCGCTCATCCACCGCCCCGAGATTTTGTTTCTCGACGAGGCCACCAGCGGCGCCGATCCGCTCTCGCGCAGGCTCTTTTGGAACCGCATAAATGCGCTGGCGCGCACCGGCGTGAGCGTGGTCGTGACGACGCATTTTATGGAGGAGGCGGAGTATTGCGATCGGTTTTTGATCCAAGATCGCGGCAAAATCCTGGCGCTAGGCAGCCCCGACGAGGTCTGCGTGCAGCACGGGCGGCGGCTTAGCGTGCAGCAGGCCTTCATAAACGAGGTGCAAAAATTTAGAAGCGAGGCGGGCGATAAGGGCTTTTGATCTAAATTTTGCGCGAGCGGCGAAGATTTTTGATCCGAATTTTATGCGGACTTGGCGAAAAGCTGCACACCCGCGCGATAAAATTCCAAGCGGCGAAAGGCTCTTGCGGGGCGATGAAATTTTAAACGGCGGCGGAATTTTGAGCGACCGAGCTTTGAACATCGGTAAAATTCTAAGCGACAGCGGGATTTTTAGCAGCGGCGAAATTTGGAGCGATAGTAAAATTTTAAATGGCAGTGAAATTTTAAGAGATTGCGAAATTTCAAGCGGTAGTGGAATTTTGAATGAGATGTCGCGCAGCGGGACACGGCGCGGATTTTTTAGATGGATACTGCGCGAGCTCCGCGCCGAAGCGAGCCCGCTTCGTCTGCGCCGTAAATTTCAAAGCGCGGTAGTCGCCGAATTTGCGCGATTTAAATTCCAAAGCTTATCGCGAGCGGCGCAGTTTCGCAAAATCCGAGCACAGGGGCAGGGCGGATGAACTTTACCTTTTTAAAAATCCTCGTAAAAAAGGAGTTCGCGCAGATCGCAAAGGACCGATCGGCGCTCGTGATCGCGTTTTTGATGCCGCTAATTTTGGTCGTGATCTACGGATACGCGATGCGGATGGACATAAAGCCCGTCAAGGTGGGCTTCGTAAGCGATCTGAGCTCCAAAATCGAGCGGGATCTACTCGGCGGATTTTTGGGCTCAAAATACCTGCAAACCCGCGTCTATACGGATTTAGAGAGCGCGAGGAGAGATTTTAAGGCGCACGAGATCGAGAGCATTTTGTATTTTGATCCGCGCTTTGCGGCGAAATTTCAAAGCACTTTGGGCGGACTCGGCGGCGCGGGCGGCGGCGTAAATTTAAATATCTTTAGCGACGAAAGCCTCTCCATGGACGGTGCAAGCGATATCCAAAATATGAGCGGCGACGCCAATGTCCGTCCGCTTGAGGACGGCGGCGCTGGCGCTAGCACGGAGAGCGGCATAAACACCTCTGCAGGCGGTACCGGCGCAAGAGGGGAGGGCTCATACGGCAACGGCTCAGAAGCGGGCGGCAGCGGAGTAAATTCAAGCAGCGCGACCGCAAATTCTAGCGGCGGTAGTATGGGCGCGACTGCAAATTCTAGTAGCGGCGCAGGCGACATAGGCGCAAATCAAGGCAGCGTAAATTTAATAGGCGGCGCAGGCGATACGAATACAGGCCTCATCGGTGGCGCAGACGATACGAATACAGGCCTCATGGGTGGTGCGGACAATCTCCAAAATGCGAGCGGCGGCATCAATGCAAGCCCTTACGCTAGCGGCGCTGTAAATAACGGCGGCGGCACGGGCGGTGCAGGCGGCGGCGCGAGCAGCTCGAATAAAGACGGCGCCGAAATTTTCCTTATCCAAAACGCCACTCAGTCGCAGCTCGCGCTTCTTAGCTATGTTTACGTAGCAGGAGTTATCGAGCAGGTTTTGGCGCAAGATTACGGCTTTTTAAACGCAAATTTAAACGCCGCGGCAAAGCCTGTCAGCGTGAATTATCGCAGCTGGTTCAACGAAGCCAACGAATCGACGTGGTATCTCGTATCTGCCGAGTACGTGGGGATTTTAGGGCTCATCTGCCTATTTATGGTCGCGGTCGTGATCTCGCGCGAATGGGACCGCGGCACGATCGCCTCGCTTTACAACTCCAACGCAAGCGCGCTTGAGATCGTCACTGCCAAGGTCGGCGCGTATTATTTCCTAGCGCTTTTGGGCGGCGCGATGACGCTCGTTTACGGGCAGGTGCTTTTGGGCATCCCGATCCGCGGCAGCGTGGCGATGCTGCTGGCGACGCTTTGCGTCTTCGTGCTGGAGATGACCTGCCTAGGCATGCTGATCTCGGCGATCTGCAAAAATCAATTCCTAGCGCAGGAATACGCCATCGTCATCGGCTATCTGCCCGTGACGCTGCTTAGCGGCATGATATTCGATCTGCGCGGACTGCCCGCGGCGGTCAACTTCATCGGGCACCTGCTGCCGCCCACATACGCGGTCGAGTCCTTTCGCATCTGCTTCCTATCGGGCGGACAGAGCGCGACGCTGTGGGTAAACCTCGCCATTCAGGCGCTCGGAGCGGTTTTGTTTTTCGGCCTGTGCGTGCTTAGCGTAAAAAGGGGCGCACGATGAAATTTTTAAAATTTCTAGACGCGAGGAGCTTTGGCTTGCAGGCGGCGGAGTGTAGATTTGAAATTTCAAAATTTCTCGGCGCGAGGCGCTTTAGCTTGCGGGCGACGACGAGGTTTTTAAATTTTACGCCAGCGTCGCACAATGGATTTAGAATTTTAAAATTTACATCCAAACTGAGAGGCGGATCTGAAATTTTAAAATTTACGCCTAAGCTTCGTAATCGGTTTGGAATTTTAAAATTTACGCTTGCTTTAGCGCGTCTTGCGGACACAGCGCAAAATTTTATATCGCAGCGTGGATTTAAAATTTTAAAGCTTGTTTGCGAGCCGCTACGTGCTCCGCGTCGTATTTTGCCGAGAGCAGATAAAGCCGAAGCGTGGCACGGATGCGACATAGCAGAAAAACGGCGCGCGGTTAAACTTACTTATGCGGGCGGATATTTGAATTCTGCGCGGCGCTACATAGCGCGATTTTGTAGCGCAGCTGCACGGTACGGCTACAAAGTAGGGCGCGAAGAAAAATTTAGTAAATTTGACTTCACAAACGCGCTTTTAAATTTCATCTCCTTGCCGCCGCGTAAATTTAAATCTGCGTTTTTGAAATTTTCACCCGCGCCGTCGCGCAATGGATTTGAAATTTTGAAATTTGTGCCCGAGCTGAGCGACGGATTTGAAATTTTAAAATTTACGCTCGAGCCGTGCAAATTTAAATCGACGCCCGCGGTGCGTTTAAATTTCGCTTTAAATTCCATTCCACCCGCCAGCGCCTCTAAATTTGAAAATGGCGTTAAATTTAAAGGCGCCGCTAAATTTGAAAGGAGTGCGCGATGAACGCTCTGCGAAAATCCCTGCTTCGAATTCGCGCGCTGATAAAAAAGGAATTTTTGGCGATGTTTCGCGACAAGGGCACGCGCATGGTGCTGATCGTGCCGGTGCTGGTGCAGGCGATCATATTCGGCTATGGCGCGAATTTCACCCCCGAGCAGGTGCGCTACGCGATTTTGGACGACGCCCGCGATGCGACGTCCACCGCGCTGGTGCAGAGCATCGCCGCTACGCCGATGTTTAAGACCGAACTTGGCTGCAAAGACCTAACCTGCCTGCGCCGCGCGGTAAGCGAGGGCGAGGCGATCATCGGGATCTATTTTGGCAGCGATTTTAAGGATACGCATGAGCTTTTGATCATCGCGGATTCGCGCAATACGACCTTGGCAAACACCGTCATCGGCTTCGTGCAGGCCATAGCGGGGGAATACAACGCGCAGCATTTTGTTAATTTAATCAGCATAAATCCGCGCTATGTTTTTAACGAAAACACGATCACGCGCTACACGATCATGACGGGGATGATTTTGGGGCTTTCGATGATTCAGGTGCTGATGCTATCTGCGTTTAGCGTCTCCCGCGAGCGCGAGGAGGGGAGCTTCGATATGATGCTGATGACGCCCGCGAACCCGCTTGAGATGCTGATCGGCAAAGCCGTGCCGCCCGTGCTGATCGCGATCGCGCAGGGGCTCGCGCTGTTTTTGATCTGCGTATTTTACTTCGAAATTCCGTTTCGAGGGCGCTTTGCGGATCTTTTTGCGATCATCGCGATCTTTAGCGCCTGCAACGTAGGCATCGGCCTCGTGATCTCGACCGTCTGCAAGACCTCGCTACAATCGGTCGTGAGCTCGTTTTTGTTCCTGCTGCCGTGCATTATGATAAGCGGGCTGATAACGCCTGCGGACGCGATGCCGCGGTGGTTTTACTACATCGCGCACCTCGATCCGATGTATTATGCCAACAACTGCATGTGGCGGATCTATCTGGAGGGCGCGGGCCTGGGCGAGCTGTGGCATCTCATCGTGCCGCTGCTGCTGATCGGGCTTGGTACGTTGAGCTTTGCCGCGTCGCTTTTTAGAAATAAGCTGGATTAGGGATTTAGATCGGAATTTTAGAATTTCAGCTGGAATTTTGGCTTGGATTTTGCTTCGTCGGAATTTTTGGATTGAACCTCTGCTTAAAATTTTAAATTGATCGCGGAATTTCAGCTTGGAATTTTGCCCTAAATTTTGCGCGTTCGTAGCGGATAAAATTAAATCAAAATTCCGTGTTTCCGCCCGATGCGCCGCGCGTCGCGATAAAATTCCGCGCCTTAAATTTTAAAAATTTTACGAAATTCCGTATTGCGAGTAGAGTTAGAATTTAAATCCGGGGTTGCCTGGGCGTCTTGCGGCGGTCGTATCATCTGCGCTCACTGCTGAAGCAGGCATTTTTGCGGTATCTGCGCTCGCTGCTGAAGCGGTCTTTTTCGCATCGTCCGCGTCCGATTTCTTAAAAGCGGCGAGTTTACTGTAAATGCTCGGTTTTTCGCCGTCCGCGCCTAGCTTGGCGCCGTCAAGCTCGCTAGAATTTTCCGCGCCGCATAACCTTGCGGGGTTGAATTTTATCCACGCTATGATTAGCAAAATCCCCGAAAACGCCGTTACCAGCGACGCTGCGATTAGATACGGCAGCGCGAGGATTACGCCTATTTTAGCTAGCGCGCCCGATACCGCTTCGCAGGGCCACGCCACGGACACCACTATGCCGTAGATTTTAAATAAATCCACGCCGCTAAGTGTGGCTAGGCGGCAGTTTAATACGCCCCAGATTATCACCGCTGCGCACGTCGAAAGGACGTAGAGCAGGGTGTAGAGTAGATCGAGCATCGCGCCCTCTTTTAGCGCTACTACCATGGCGCAGTAGCACAAAATCGCGACGATCGGGATACTTTCTATCAGCCTATAGGTCTTAACGAAGCGCACGCCTAGTGCCTTTTCTAGGCAAACGAAGCAGTCGTAAAATATCGCTAATGTCGCTAGCAGCGCTAAAACTCTAAAAATCGCGACCGCGTCCTCGTCTATGCTGCTTACGCCCACCGTGCCGCTTATGCCGATGCCTAGCAAAATCACGGCACCTAAAACTCCGCGGAATTTCGCCTTGCGAAGCAGATCTTGCTTTGAAATTTCTTTCATTTTTATCCTTTGAATTTTCTAAATTTACGTGCTATCTTACGGCTTTACTGCTGCGGCGGCGCGCTTGACATTGCTATAACAGCGCGACTTGGACGGTTGCGGTTTAGACTTGCAAAAGGCGTGGTCGCCGCAAAACGAAAGCACTTCGGCTTAGGCGAGCTTTTCTATCTTGCTCCAAGCTAGCAGGTGCACGATGCTAGTTATCACAAGAGCGATGAACGGCAAAAATTCCTTTAATGATGTAATGACTAAAGCCACAACCGAATCGTCAGTTTGCGGCTTGGAGTTAGCCAAACCGAAGGGCCCCGCGCCGCACAGTATATTTAGCGCTAAAAACCCCACGCAGAGCCATACATAGGTGCGAAAGGCGCTCACGCCGCTTACTCGCGCCAAAGAGAAATTTATGCGAAGCCACGCTACGATTATGTAGATTGCGGCTGCGGGCACCGCTAAATTCCATATTGTCTCTCCTGTTGTCTCTCTAACCATCTCTTCTCTACAAGAACTTATCGGATGAAATAATGAAAACACCGCGAGGCAGATGAAAACAATTATGCAGTTGCGGTAAAGCGCCGCCGCTTTTATGCCGCTAAGCATTGAAATTTTGCGGAGCGCTCTTAGCCTGAAAAATACCGAAACACAAAAAATAGCAAAAAAATTCCGCCAGTGATATAGGTAGCCGTCTTGTTGGTGCTAAGCCCTAGCATATTGTTCTTAGCAATATCTAGCGCAACTAAAGTCGCAGGCACCGCCGCTAAAAATAGATCAATGCCGGTGCTGATCATCCCCTCTTTTCTTGCCTGAGATACGAGATCTTGCATACATAAGCCTTTTTGAAATTTATCCAGAAGTGTAAAACGCTAATCAAACCGAAAAGAGCGAAATTTTATCGTGACAAGAGGTTTATGAAATTTAAAATTTAAACCTCCGCGCTTATATTTTCTATCTTGCTCCAAGCTAGCAGGTGCACGATGCCAGTTATTATTAGAGCGGCAAACGGCAGGAGCATTTTAAGCATTACGACGGCAATAGCCAAAGCTGAAACCTGCTCGGTCCGTGGCTCGGAAATGGCTATAGCAATAATCGCTGCATTGCATAGTATATTTAACACGAAAAGTCCCACGCAGAGCCACACATAATTCCGAAAGGTACTCACGCCGCTTACGCGCGCAAGCGAAAAATTTATGCGAAACCATGCGACGATTATGTAAATAACGCCTGCGAAAAGCGCTAGTCCAAATATCGCCGCAAATGGATTATCACTCTGCCCGCCGTCTGCGTCAGGCTCTCTCGGATAAAGGTAATTGAGCACGAGCGCTAGCGCAAAAAAGCAGACGCAGATCATCACGCAGTTGCGATAAAGCGCCGCTGCTTTTATGCCGCTAAGCGCTGAAATTTTTCGGAGTGCCTGCAATCTGAAAAATACTGAAACACAAATAAAAGCGATCAAAATTCCGCTAGCGATATAATTTATCATCTCGTCGTCAAGGCGCCATGGTTCGCTGAAAGAGACATAGCCTACTACGATAAAAACCGCGGGTAATGCCGCCAAAAACAGATCGATGCCGGTGCTGATCATCCCCTCTTTTCTTGCCTGAGATACAATGAATTGCATATATAAACCCTTTTTAAAAATTTGACCCGAAGTATATATAAACAAACATAAAACACGGATTAAATCGCAAAAATCGGAATTCTATCGCGACAAGATATTTGCGAAATTTTAAACGTTTACGCTTATCTTTTCTATCTTGCTCCAGGCTAGCAGATGCACGATGCTAGTTATTGTGAGGGTTATGGGGATATCAAATGGTATAGTGCATTTAATGGAAAAAAGATGACGCAGAACCACACATATGTCTCAAAGATCCCCACGCCGCTTACGCGCGCTAGAGCAAAATTTATGCAAAACCACGCTACGGCTATGTAAATTGCGCCTGCAAACGCTATCAAAATGCACAATATCATTGCCAAATGCTTGTATGAGATCGATAAAGGAATCTATAAAAAGATGCTTGTTATGGCAATGACACAGATGCAGACAATTATGCAGTTGCGGTAAAGCGCCGCCGCTTTTATGCCGCTAAGCATTGAAATTTTGCGGAGCGCTCTTAGCCTGAAAAATACCGAAACACAAAAAATAGCAAAAAAATTCCGCCAGTGATATAGGTAGCCGTCTTGTTGGTGCTAAGCCCTAGCATATTGTTCTTAGCAATATCTAGCGCAACTAAAGTCGCAGGCACCGCCGCTAAAAATAGATCAATGCCGGTGCTGATCATCCCCTCTTTTCTTGCCTGAGATACGAGATCTTGCATATTAAGCCTTTTTAAAATTTATCTCGAAGTATACATAAATCGATGTAAAGCAGGAATTAAACAGCTAAATTTAAAATTTTAAAATTTCGTCGTGGCAAGCTTGTAAACTGCGGAATTTCAGGAATTCTACCAGAGCGAGAATAAAATTTCGCCGCGGGATTTAAAACGGAATTCCATCTATGGATTTGCGGGGCAGAATTCCGCGGCGGAATTTCAGATCTCAAGCGCGGCATACTTTCATCGCATGTTTTGCAAACCGGCAAGCCGCAGGTAGAATTCCGCTATGAGATTTCTGCTCGGAATTCTGCGGTAAAATTCCACTATGGAATTTAGACTGGAATTCCAAAGCAAAAACCTCGATATAAAATTTAATCAGAATTCCAAGACGGCATTTCAAGACAAAATTCTACGATTTAAATTTAGATCAAAACAAAATCCCGCGATTTAAAATTTCGCGCCGATTGATGAGTTGCTTTGTCGCGCCGATCGCTTATAACCCTTGCCGCGCTACCTCACCTGTGCGCTGAAAATTTGCGTGATGCTGCTTATCTGCTCGCCCTCTATGTCAAATTTCGCCGTTTTGATCTGTACGCCGTAGAGCGAGCTAAGCGCGGCTTCGGTTAAAATTTCGTTGCTTGCGCCGTAGTTGTAGCTAAGATCATTTCGCAAGATCAGTGTGCGATCGGCGACAGCTAGGGCGTGGTTAGGCTGGTGAGTGGTAAAAACTATGCTCGCATCGCTATTTGAGCGTAGATTTGCGATGAGGCTTAGCACGCGGTCTTGGTTTTTGATATCAAGCGCGCTAGCGGGCTCGTCCAAAAACAGCACATCGCTACCGCTAGCTAGGGCTCTAGCAAAGAGCACGAGCTGCCTCTGCCCGCCGCTAAGGGCGTTAAAGCTGCGCTTTTGAAGATGGGCGACGCCTAGCGTATCCAAAGCGTCAAGGCAGATTTGAATATCCTTTTTGCCCGGTTTTGAAAAGAGCGAGATCTCGCGTACCCGCCCCATCAGTACGATGTCAAGCACGCTGTAATCAAACGCGACGTTAAAGCTCTGCGGCAAAAAAGCAAATTTTGCCTTGCGCACGATCTCGCCTTCTTTAGGCTGCAAAATCCCCATCATACACGACATTAGCGTACTTTTGCCTTGCCCGTTTAAGCCCAAAATCGCTAATGTTTGAGAGCTGGCAAGCTCGAAGCTTAAGTTGCGAAAGCAGAATTTTTCCGCCTCGTAGTAAAAGCCAGCATTTTTTACCTCAATTAGATTTTGCATTTTTGGCACTCCTTTTTAGAAGTAGGGCAAAGATCGGGCTTCCGATGAGAGCGGATAGAATTCCTAAAGGAATTTCGGCGCTACTTAGCGAGCGAGATAGATCGTCGATTGCCAGCATAAAGATCGCTCCTGCGATGAAGCAGGCAGGCATTAGCTTCACGTGATCGCTGCCCGCGATAAGCCTGGTGGCGTGCGGCACCACAAGACCTACCCAGCCGATATTTCCGCTGACGCTAACTTGTACGGCGATCAGAGCGGTGCAAAGCGCTAGGATCGTGCAGCGCAGAAATTTAACGTCCACGCCTAGCACGCGCAAATCATCATCATTTAGGCTGAGTAGATTAAACCGCCATCTCAGCGCGATTAATACTGCAGAAGCGGGCAGGGCGATCGCGCACATCAAAATTACCTTATCGTATCCTGCGCTTACGAAGCTTCCCAGTAGCCAAAAGACGATATTAGGCAGCACTTCCTCATCGTCTGCCAGATACTGCACCAAGCTCGTAAGTGCGGCAAATACGCCGTTAATGACTATACCTGCTAAAATGAGTGAGAAAATATCAGCGCGTGCTACGAATTTTGCCAAAAGATAGAGTAAAAATAGCGCCGCAAGCCCAAAGCAAAATGCAAAACCCGCAAGCCATAAGCCGCTCAATCCTAGCAAGATACAAAGCGCGCCGCCGAATGCCGCCGCGGTACTCACGCCTACGATGTGCGGGCCAACGAGTGGGTTTTTAAATACCGCTTGCAAGCTCAAACCCGCGATAGCAAGCGCTCCACCGCAAAGGCTGGAGAGTAGAATGCGCGGAATTCTAACATCCATCATCACACTTTTGGCGGCTTCATCGCCGCCTCCGCTAAAGAGAATTTTAAAAATTTCTTCTAGCGGGATATGAAACTGCCCACTAGCGAGCGAGATTAGCGCCAGCACTACCCAAAAAAGAAGCAGGATCACGTTTAGCATTATTTTTGATATTTGACGCGGTAAAATTTCTCGTAGAATTCCTCTACTTTTTTATCAAAGTTTGCGTCCTTAAAATTTTGCGGATAAAGTTTCATCGCAAGCCATTCCTCGCCAAGCGCCATTGCTTCGGCAGTCGGATGACCCCATGCTTTAACGAATTCGGGCATTAGATAAATTCTATCCTCTTTCACGGCGCTAAGACCTTTTAGCGCAGGGTTTGCCTTAAGTTCGGCAGGTACTTGAGGATAGCGGTTTTGCACTAAGATAATCTGCGGATTCCATGCTAAAATTTGCTCCGGCGAAACCTGCTTGTAGCCCTTTATATCTGCAGCGGCGACGTTCGTCGCACCCGCTCTTGCTAACATTACGCCAGTATATTTGCCGCTACCGTAGGTCGTAAGATCAGGATTTGCCATATAAACTCTAGGTCTTTTATCTACGATAAAATTGCTAAATTTGGCATTTAAGTCAGCTTGCGATTTTTTAACGAAATCTATTAGTTCAGCGGCATCCTTTTCGTGATTGCTTAGTTCGCCTAGAATTTTAACCCCCTCGTAAAAGCCCTCATCGTAAGCAGCGAAGCTATCGCGCTCATCTTTAAAGGTCGGATTTAGCTTAGCTTTTTCCTCTTGTGCAGAGCTGAAAAATGAAATACCTACGACTGGGATTTTCAACTCCTCCATTTTAGCGATATATTCTTTAGGGAAGTAGTTGACCACTACGACCGCATCGGGCTTTAGACTAAGCAGAGCTTCGTAATTGACATCTTTGATATCGCCCGGATTAGGTAGGTTTTTAAAACTCGGTGCCAAACGATTATACTCTTTGCCTAGGCGCTGCTCCCAGCTTTTTAGGATGCCTACGACCTTATCTTGGGCGTTGATTTCGTTTAAGACATTGAGCGCTTCGTGGTGTAGCACGACGATACGATTTACTTGATCCGGGATCGTGACCTTGCGACCGAGCTGATCGGTAATCGTGCGATCTGCAAAAGCCGGGCCAGCGCAAAGCACTGTACCAAGAAGGATTGAGTGAAGTTTAAGCATTTTTTCTCCTTGAAAATTCCGCAAAATATGCGGGGTTAGAATAGCGGAATTATAGCTGATCGACATAAAATCCAGATAAATTTTTATATAAATTTCATTTTGTCGTGGGGGGGGGGGATTTCAGATGCTTTCGTAGGGCAGAATTTTGTGATTTTACGCAGAATTTTGCTAGTAAAAATTTTTGCCCTTCTTCTCTAGGCTAACCGGATACTGCCCGATACCCAGCGAAACCGATTGGATTTTATGATCTATTTTGCTGGCGTCGTCCATAAGTTTTTATTCCAAAGCTCCGCGCCTGAAATTCCTTTAATCCTAATCCAAGCGATAAGTTCTAAAATTTCATATAAAAGGATTACCGCGAGTACCATGTACGCTGCAGTTGCACTACTCATTTCTGGCAGTTTAATAAACGAATTGATGATTTCTACAAGCACTAAACATATAAAATATAACCACGCGTAAGCATAAAAAATTTTACTCTTAGTGGCTTCTCCTAAGTAGCAATATACTATTGCCGGTGCTATGGTGCCGATAATCTTAAACGCTGTAATCGTTACATACCAAATGGTAACAAATTGCGTCTCTTTAATTTCCATAGAGTGATTAAGTCCTATAGCCATAGCCGCTAAAATGCAATAGAATGCCTCCACGAAAGAACCGCCTTGCTCGTGTAAGGTATAATCTAGAGTCTCCAAGCTCACAATATTATTATTCATAGAGTATGGTAAAGGCGAAATAAATACGATAGTCCAAAGCACTCGGGCGATAAAGTTAATTAAATACGCCCTAAAGACCTTACTATCGGAGATATCAGAGATCATTTTGGTCGCGGAGAGCTTAAAGACCATCGAAGTAAAAATCACGGCGACGATTGCGGCTGCGGCGGCAAAAAATCCTCTCATCGTAATATCGTGCAAAAACTCGCAACAAGCCCAAATGATCAGGTAGCAGCAGATCGATAAAACCCTAGAGGTTATGCCGCGGAATTTTATGGCGTCTAAAGTGTTGCGATTCATTTTTTGCCTTTGGATTTTTAAAATTTTATGGCGGATTATACTTGCGGGGTCTGAAATTTAGATAAATTTAGAACTGCCCGCGTTGCTGAATTTTAAAATTTCGCGTCGATTTTAGAATTTTGCGACATTTAGACGCCGGTTTTTAAAGGACGTGTAGTGCAGAGATTAAATACAGCGCGCATAAAAAAGGTGTGGCGATCAAATAAATTCCTGCTTGTTGATAGCTCAAAAAGCCGCGCAGAGGGGAGGGCGCGTGCGGAGTTTAACAAGAAATTTAATCCGTGCAGATTTGTAGATTTGTCATAAAGGCCGTAGCTCTCAAAGGGCAAATTTAACAATCTGCGGGCGGATGCAAAACAGAGCGTAATAAAAATTGTAGTGCGAAGTAGTTTTAAAATTTTAATGCAACAAGCGGATTGGTTAATCAACAAACCATATAGAAAACTCGCATTGACAAATCGATAAACTTATATATGTGACAAACAATGATGAAAGACACTGCTATCCCCATAATATTAGTTATTTTATATTGAAAACTATAATTTTCAATTAAAAATTCAATACAAAATTCACGTATAATTCTATGAATAATTTCATGTATTTTGACGCATTTGGTGTTTTTATCAATGGTTTTTAT
>NZ_CALIJF010000256.1 GCF_938018035.1 uncultured Campylobacter sp.
GCGATCGCTGAAGCTACGGTCGATACGATCAACAAAAACTCCGCGCAGATCGACTATCAGAAATACTCGGAATTTTAAATTCTATCTAGTGAGGTTCTGCGGTTATTTTGCGAGCAGCAACGCCAGAACTTGCCTTTTTCGTTAGGCAATTAAATTTTAGGTTTTGTCTGCGAGCTTGCGTGAAATGAAAGGGCTTTCTTATTTTAGAGGCTTTCTGGCTCCGACGATACGAGAAATTGCCACGCTACGCGCGGGTTTAATTTTATTTGTCGCTTCCGATAAAGCTTAAATTCTTTCTCGGAGTGGGCGGAGCGGAAGGGGTTATGCTCGCGAAGCGCCCTTTTACTTTGCTTCGGCTAGCAACCGCAAGCAGGTCTACCGCCAAAACCCCCACTTACCCCACTGCACGTTAGAGGCGGTGACTCTTTGTTTGCAAAAAAGCATTGCTCGGTTAAATTTAATAAATTTTATTTCAAATTTGACCGCAAAATTCCAAAACAGGTCCTTATTGTGAAATTTACCGGATAATAAGGCATAAAATTTTAAAATTTAGCGCAAGCCGGGTTTTGGTACGCAAACTTTATTAAAGGAGCGAACGATGAGCGATTTGCTAAATTCTCAAGGCGCGCAAGAGCAAGAGGCGCCGTATCCCGATACCGAAATTTATCAAATTTTTCGGGCGACTTTACGCGGCGGTTTTTGCGCTGTTTGCGATCACGGCGCTTAGTGTATTTGCGCTACCCGAAAACATTTTAGACATAAGCGCGGCATGCGCGGACTTCGTTGGATTTATGAAGCGGTTTTTTCCAAACATCGCCGCAATCGGCAAAATAAGCCCGCATACGCAACTTGCGGAATTTTACGTCGCGGCATTGTGGATACCTATTTTAATGGCTTTCGCGCTAAGCTGCGTGTATTATCCAATCGCCGTATTCTTATATGAAAAAGAGCTTCCCGCCGTCAAGACGCAGCTAATTATGCTTATCGGCATACCTTTTATCTATTGGCTTCTAAATAATTATTTCTACGCCGATTTTGCCATAAACGGCATCCCACACAAAGTAGGCAACGGGCGGACGTTTCCAACTTTTGCGAGCAGAGAGAGCCTGTTTGGTTGGCTATCGTTTTTTGGAGGCGGCTCAATGTTTTTTGGTATATCTGTTCCGATTTTATTCAGTAATATAATCCACTGGATATACTTATCAAGAAATAAAAGCTAAATTTTATGAAATCGCGGACGAATAAAATTCCGCACCAAATAACTTTCAGGATCATTTTACGAGCGCAAAGCGAACGACTGATAAAATTCCGCGCTCCGTTTTAGAACAAAAACAAGCGACGATTAAATTTAAACGCTCCGGCAATTAGAGCCTTTTTGCGCGGAATTTAAGCGACCAAACGACGATTAAATTTAAACCGCAGGCGGTCGCTTTTAAATTTTAAAATTTCACTAAATTTTAAAATTTTATTCGCGCCATGTAAGGCGGAAGGTCGTTATCTCGCCCGGCACGCTGTCGTAAGAGATAGAAAAGGAGTATTTTTTGCAGACCTCGCTTACGATGCTAAGCCCGATTCCGAAGCCACCCTCGCTTGAGTTAAAGCGCGCAAAGCGCCTGAAAATTTCATCGCCCCTTTTCCTATCGATCCCTTCACCGCTATTTGAGATCGCTAGCTCGCCGTGCCTTAGCCGCACATCCACGTAGCCGCCTGCATCGGCGTATTTTACGGCGTTGCTTAGCAGATTGTCGATCAGGCGCGAAATTTCATAGACGTTCGCGCTCATGCTCGCATCCGCAAGATCGGTTTTAAGGCTTAGTCTGCGCTTTTGAATAAACGGCGCGAAGTATTCGCAGCGCGAAGCGACGAGGCTTTTTAGATCGATCGAGCTAATCTCGCCCTCCTTATTCATACCGAAGGTTAAAAACACGAGATCCTCGTAGATGCGCGAAAGCGTCTTAGCGGCAAGGTCGATATTAGCGACGCGCTTGGCGTTGTATTCTCCAAGCTCTGCGTGCCGCATCGTCTCGACGCTCATGGAGATAATACTAAGCGGAGTATTAATCTCGTGGGTACTATCCTTGATGAAGCGATTTAGCGTGTCTATCTTGTCGTAAAGCGGCTTTGTGCCTAGCCGTACCAGATAAAACGCCACGGCTAATATCACGCCCAAAAGCGCTATCATCATCACTGCGGTTTTGATACGAAGTGTTAAAATTTCGCCCTGCACGCTACTTCCAAGCAGAATGATTTTAGCCTTGGAAAAGGCGTTTCGCTCCTCCATATTTTGCAGATTCTCATAAATTCCTAGCCTTCCGCCACTTATAAATTCCGCCTTTAGCTTTGCTTTGTCAAGCGCTCCGAGCTCACCGCCGCAGCCGTAAATTTCATCAGAGTTTGGCTTAAATATACACGCACTCACGCCCTTTTCGCGCTCAAAGTCCGCTAGCGATTCCAGCCCATCCATACTTGCTTTCATATAGATCATCATTTTGATCTCTTTTAGCTCTTTTATCCTGTGCGAAAGCAGCGCGGCTTCGTTCATCCTGTAATTTATCTTGAAAAAATATCCTAAAAACAACGCACTTGAAATGAGATATAAAGATAGAATTTTAAGCGTTAAAGCAGTCTTTTCAGACATACATATACCCTGCGTTGCGGCGGTTTATGATGTGCTCTTCGCCTAGGACGCGGCGCAAATTTTTGATATAAGTTCGCAGCGCTTCTTCGCTTGGCGTTTCGTTAAAAACATAGATCGCGGAGAAAATTTCATCCTTGCTTAAAAGCCTGTTTTTATTTTGTAAAAAAAGTGCCAATAGCTCGCGCTCTTTGTTTGAAAGCGCGACGGGCACGCCCGATCTGCGCAGCTCTTTGCTTGCAAAATAAAATTTAAACTCGTCGTCTATGGTCACGAAATCATCGAAATTGTGGCTGAAATTTCGCTTTATGAGCGAATTAACGCGCAGCAGCAGCTCTTTTAGTTCATACGGTTTTTTGAGATAGTCGTCGCAGCCGCTTTTAAAACCGACCTCAAGATCATCAAGTGTATTTAGCGAGGTGGCAAATATCGCAGGGGTGCGATCTCCGCTCTTGCGCAGCTCTTTTAAAAGTGAAAATCCGTCGCCTTTGGGGATTTTTACGTCAAAGATAAAAAGATCAAATTTTTGCTCATAAGCAAGATCCGCGGCGCTTTGAGCGTCGCTGCAAACGCATACGTCAAAGCCCACGTCTTTTAGATATTCGCCGATGAGATCGCAAAGGGTCTCATCGTCCTCTACGAGTAAAATTTTACTCACTACATCTCTTTTTTAATCTCTTTTTTCATCTCTTTTTTTGCATGAGAGCCCTTTTTAACGGCATCTTTTTTCATACCATGCGTCTCGTGCTTCATATGTTTCATCTCAGCTTTCACCTCTTTCGCACCATTATGCATTGATGTATTGGCGTCCTTCATCTCATCTTTCATGCCCATATCGGCAGCTACGGCAAAAGTGCCAGCAAATAGCGCACTAAGCGCAAACAAAGTAAGTTTTTTCATTACGTACTCCTTAAAAGAAATTAGCGGAATTATACTTCCGTAAAAGTGAAGTATGTGTGAAATTCCGAAAAAATTCAAATTTAAATTTAAACGCCTGTAATTTCAAACGCGGAGCGGCTTAAATGCGCTCGGTCGGTCGCGATCTCTGAAATTTAAATCGCCTCGCTACGGCTAGTCAAATTCTAAACGCAAATCAAAGCTAACGAGGGCGCACGCCAACAGCGCATCACCGAGCTTGCTTTACCGCGGCGAGATAAAAATTTAAACCGCCGGCAAAACTAATTAAATTTATAATGCCACGGCTCGGTCATTAAATTTAAAACGCCGCGCGAGTCTTTAAATTTGCGGCATCGCGCGAGCTTTTAAATTCGCCATGCCGCATAAGCCCTTAAATTTACTGCGGCGCGTGAATTTTTAAATCCACTAACCACGGCGGTTAATAATTCTAAATCGCCCTTCGCCGCAGGCATTGCAGCCGATAAAATTTAAAGCACAAATTTTAAATTTTAAAGTTGCTACCACACCAAAGTGGAATTTCGCGCTTTGAAATTCCGCACACGACGAAGCAATTTAAAATTTCATGCTTCAACGCACCGCGCAGAGATATAAAATTAAAATTTCACGCCTTAAACGCCAGAATGAAATTTTCATACTGAACCGCACCATCCGCGTCTCAGTACTACCCGCGCGACGAAATTTAATGCGCGTAATGCAAGTGCAGCGGATTTTAACGCCCGCGCGCATCGCTCATGCTCTTCGGCGCTCTTATAAATTTAAATTTCAGATACCGCCCATAAATTTTATCCAGCGCAAGCGCGCAAAAAAGTAAAATTTAACGCCTGCAAAAGGTGGCAACGCCGCGCTACCGGGCGCCACAAGTGATATAAAATATATAAAATTTCACGCTTACGAAAGAACGCGATCTTTGATCTCATCTTCGCTTACGATCTCATAGATTACGCCCGCGTTTTTGATAAACTCCTCCACGCGCGCGACGTGTGCGGGCTCTACGTTGATCACAAGGCTTCCGACGACGTTTTTATCGAGGCGCTCGAGCTTGCCCCAGACGATGTTAAAATTTATCTCCAAAGCGCGCGCCATGTGCGTGATCACGCTGTCAAACGCAACCGCGGGCGGGAAAAAGAGCCTGATATTCACGCCGCTTGCGGGCAGCACCTCCTCCTCGCCCAAAAACTCCTTCATATTCTCATCCGGATGCAAAAACAGCGAGACGATATCGCCCGAATTGCTCACGCGCCCGCCCTTAAGCAGGATCGCTCGCTGCGCGATGCCCTTTACGACCTCCATCTCGTGCGTGACGAGCACGATCGTAATGCCTAGCTCGCGATTGATGCGGCGCAGAAGCGATAAAATTTGCGCGGTGGTGTTGGGATCAAGCGCCGAGGTCGCCTCGTCGGAAAGCAAAATTTTAGGGCTTAATGCAAGCGCACGCGCAATCGCCACGCGCTGCTTCTGTCCGCCGCTAAGCTCGCTAGGATAAGCGTTTGCTTTATCCGCAAGCCCCACGAGCTCCAAAAGTTCGGCGACGCGGCGCTTCGTGTGATCATTCGAATAGCCCCAAAATGCTAACGGCGTGGCGACGTTTTGCGCGACGGTGCGGCGGCTCATTAGCGCGAAGTGCTGAAAAATCATACCGATATTTTTGCGCAGCTCGCGGATCTGCGCGGCGCTTAGCTCTCTTACCTCCCTGCCCTCTACCTTAAGGCTTCCTTCTTGATAGTCCTCAAGGCCGTTTATGCAGCGCAGCAGCGTGCTTTTACCAGCGCCGCTGTGGCCGACGATGGCAAAAATTTCGCCCTGCTTCACCTCCAGGCTCACATCGTCGATCACGCAGGTTTTGCCGTAAAATTTCTTTAAATTTTCTATCTTTATCACTCAAATTTCCTCGTTCATAATTCCGCCGAAACGCCTCCAAAAATTTATAAAATTTCGCGCCTTAGCTCATCGGCGCTCTTTGGCGAAAGAAGTGCCGGAGCGATATCAAATACGCTAAATGCGCCGCTTTGGCCATTTTGTGCCAAACGATACGCCGCGCGGGCGTAGGCTACGAGCACGCTAGCTGTAAATTCGGGATTTGAGTCAAGCTTTAGCGAAAACTCGATCAAGTGTTTATTTTCGCCGTGCTCGCCAGTCGCTCCGCTTCGCAAAACAAATCCTCCGTGAGGGATGCCGCCGTGCTCTTTTTTAAGCGTCGCAAGACTTACGAAATGCACGCTCGTGTCGTAGTCGGCGAAGTAATTCGGCATTGTTTTTATCTCTTTTTCTATGCGCGCTTTATCGGCGCCGTCCTCTGCTACGACGTAGCACTCGCGCAGGTGTTTTTCGCGCGTAGTTAAATTTGGATTTTCACCCGCGCGAACTCGCTTCAAGGCGCTTTCTATCGGCACGGTGTATTGGCGTGCATCCACGACGCCCTCGATCCTGCGGATGGCGTCGGAGTGGCCTTGGCTCACGCCTTTGCCCCAAAACGTGTAGCTGCTGCCGTTTTCTAGCACGCTCTCGCCGAATAGTCTATTTAGCGAAAACAGACCCGGATCCCAGCCAACGGCGATGATGCCTACGTTTCCGCCTTTTTTGGCTGCGGCGTCCACCGCGGCGAAGTGCTCAGGGATTTTTGCGTGCGTATCGAAGCTATCGACGACGTTAAAGCTCTGCGCAAACTCTGGCGTTTGCGTCGGTAGATCCGTCGCGCTACCGCCGCAAAGCACCAAAACGTCAAATTTGCCCTTGTGCGCTAAAATTTCATCCGCGCTAAACACGGGTGCGCCGCATGTTTTTACTTCGCTTGGATTTCTGCGGCTAAAAACCACTGAAAGCTCTAAATCCTTACTATTCCGCGCGGCAAGCTCTACGCCGCGACCTAAATTTCCATATCCCAAAACCGCTATTTTTATTTTTTCGCTCATTTTTTATCCTTGATAAATTTTAAAATTTAGCGCGTAAAACGGCGCGCCGCCGATGAAATTTTACCTCAGTAGGAAATAATAAATCACGTATAACCAACTTAAAAATCCGTGGATTATCGCCCACATTATGCTTTTATTGACTCCCCATGATAGTGCGACGGCTATGACCGTGCCTAAAGTAAATCCACCGATACTACCTTTTGACATATTTTTCTCCTTGATTTAAATTTAGACTCAAACGAGCGGACTACTCGCCAAACGCCTTTAGCTCGTCGCATACTTTGGCGAATTTTTCCTGCGCGCTTTGCAACCCTTCGCGGTTTGCGGCGACGACGGCGGCAGGCGCGGAGGAAATAAATTTTTCATTGCCAAGCATTGCAGAGAGCTTTTCGATCTCTTTTTGCAGCTTTGCTTTTTGCGCGTTAAGGCGCGAAATCACGCCGCTAAGATCGACCCCCTCAAGCGGCACGAAAGTTTCTAGCCTCTCGCTTACGTCGCGGGCGGAATTTGTGATATTTTGCTGCGTAAATTCCACTTCATCTACCTTGGCAAGCGTTTTGATATAGTCCGCGGCGGCGCTTAGATCGACTGCGGATTTGACGTAGGCTTTGGCTACGCGCGCATTGCCGAGCTCGATCGTCGCCTTTGCGCGGCGGATGCTAACGATCGCTTCGATGAGCAGCGAAAATAGCTCTTCGATCCGCTCGTCGCGCTCGCCAGGCTGCGGGTATCGCATCACCATGATGGAGCGTGCGTCTTGCAGCTTCGTGCCGCTTAGCTCCTGATACAGATACTCGCTTAGAAACGGCATAAACGGGCTTAGCAGCTTCATCGCTTCTTTAAAAATCATCCCCAGCTCGCCGATTGCGGCCTTGTCCGCCTTGCTAAGCTCGATGCCCCAATCGCAAAACTCGTCCCAAAAAAACTTATAAAGCTCGGTCGCAGCGTCGTTGAAGCGATATTCGTCTAAATTTTCCCGCACCGCGCTCACGCAGCAGTTAAAGCGCGAAAGCATATATTTACCGAGGCTCGTTTTGATCCGCGCTGCGTCTAAATCGTCAAATTTAGAGGCGTTTAAAAGCAAAAATTTGCTCGCGTTATAAAGCTTATTCGTAAAATTTCGATAAATCAAAAGCTTATCGTCGCTAAGGCGCAGATCGCGCCCCTGCACGCACAAAATCGTAAGGGTAAAGCGCAAAATATCTGCGCTAAATTCGTCTATTTTTAGCAGCGGATCGACTACGTTTTTGCTCGATTTGCTCATCTTTTTGCCGTCTTTGTCCTTAACTAGAGCATGCAGGTAGATGTCGCGAAACGGCAGCTCGCCCATGGCGTTTTGGCACTGAAACATCATGCGCGCGACCCAGAAAAACAAAATGTCAAAGCCCGTAATCAGCATGGTATTCGGATAAAATTCGCTCAAATCCTCCTCAAACCACTTCTCGTTTTTCAGCGCCTCGCCGTTGCCCCAGCCAAGCGTGCTGATCGGCCAAAGACCGCTTGAAAACCACGTATCGAGCACGTCGGGATCTTGAGTAAAATTTTTGCCGCCGCATTTTGGGCAAACATCGGGGCTCTCGCGCTCATCTGCCCACTGATGGCCGCAGTCGCAGTAAAACACGGGAATTCTATGCCCCCACCAGAGCTGGCGGCTGATACACCAGTCCTTCAGCTCGCGCATCCAGGCGTTGAAGCTATTGATCCAGTGTTTCGGGAAAAATTCCGCCGCGCCGGAATTTACCTTAGAGATCGCCTCTTTTGCGATATCCGCGCGCACGAACCACTGCTGCGAAATGTACGGCTCGACGACGTTTTTGCAGCGGTAGCAGTAGCCGACTTGATTTTCGTAATCCTCGATTTTTTCGATAAAACCCAGCCGCTCAAGCTCCGCTACGATCTGATCGCGCGCGGCAAGTCGCTCTAAGCCTCTAAATTTACCGCACTGCTCGTTTAAAATTCCTTTTTCGTCAAATACCGTGATAAAGCCCAGCTCGTGGCGCTTGCCGACCTCGTAGTCGTTGGTATCGTGCGCAGGCGTGACCTTAACCGCGCCCGTTCCGAAGCTCATATCGACGTATTCGTCGGCGATGATCTCTATCTCGCGGCCGATTAGCGGCAGCACGACTTTTTTGCCGATCAAATTTTTATAGCGTTCGTCCGCGGGATTTACCATTACGGCGGTGTCGCCGAAGTAGGTTTCGGGGCGCGTCGTAGCCACTACGATATACGGCAAATTCTCGCTTTGATAGGCTTCGTTGGACTGGATTTTTTCTTGCTCACGCACGAGTAGTGCGCTCCCGTCGCCAAAATCCACTCCGCCTCGCCTCTCTTTGCGATAATTCGCCTCGCCCTTTTGGATTAAATTTTGCGCCTCGTTCGCCTCATTCGCGCTCGCCTTGCAACCCACAAATTCATCGCACGATACTTCGGCTTGCTTGCTTAAATTTAATGCAAAATTCTCGCTCGAATTTGCCGCTAAATTTTGCTCGCTTGATGAACTATTTGTTCTATCTGCACTCGCAAAATTCTGCACAACCTGCAAATCTTCATCGCGATACTTTGCCTCGTCATTTTGAGTTAAATTTGAAACAGAATTCTCACTTAAATTTGACGCTCGGCATCCGTTTAAATTTGATAAATTTTGTCCGTCCGCAAAGTAATAGCGCAGATGATAGAGCTTGCCTTTGTTTTCCTTGTGCTCGACCTCCACGTCGCTTAGCGCGCCGTCGTGCGTGCACCAGTTTACCATATAGTTTCCGCGCACGATGAGCCCCGCGTCGTATAGGCTTACGAAGGCTTTGCGCACGGCGTTTTTAAGCCCTTCATCCATCGTAAAGCGCTGTCTGCTCCACGCAGGCGTGACGCCAAGGCGCTTCATCTGCTTTACGATCTGCCCGCCGCTTTGCTCCTTCCAGTGCCAAACGTGCTTTAAAAACTCCTCGCGCCCTATCTCTTCTTTTTTGATCCCTTGCGCCAAAAGCTCGCGCTCGACGACGTTTTGCGTCGCAATGCCAGCGTGATCGAGTCCAGGCTGCCACAACGTACGGTAGCCGTCCATTCGCTTGTATCGCGTCATAATATCTTGCAAGGTAAAAGTGAGCGAATGCCCGATATGAAGCACTCCGGTGACGTTTGGAGGGGGCATCATAATGCAAAAGTTTTTGCCTTTTTGCTGGATATCTTTATTTCCGTCGATCTCGAAATAACCGCGCTGCTCCCAAATTTTATAAAAGCTCTCCTCTACGGCTTTCGCGTCGTAAAAATCTGCCATTTTCAGCCTTTTTTTAAAATTTTAAATTTTGCGATTTTAGCGGAATTTATGTAAAGCGCTCATTAAAGCGTGCCAATTCTGCATTATACAATAAAATGTAGTATTTAAATATATATAGAAATATCGAATTTTAGAATATTTTAGATAAAATTTTAAAAAATCATATAAAAACACTTGACATTAAAAATTCTACCTGCTATAATACCGCGAAATTTTAACCAAAAGGATTAAATATGAAGAAATTTCTTCTCGCTTCGCTTCTTAGCGCTAGCGTCGTCAGCTTCGCTCTTGCCGAAAAAATCGTAGTCGCCGCTACTCCGATACCGCATGCCGAAATTTTAGAGCAGATCAAACCCGATCTAAAAGCCCAAGGCTACGATCTTGAGGTCAAGGTTTTCAATGACTACGTAACCCCGAACCTCGCTACCGATAGCGGCGACGTGGATGCCGGATTTTTCCAGCACGTGCCGTATATGGAGGAATTTAACGCTAATAAAGGCACGAAGTTAAAAGCGACCGTGGGCGTGCACCTAGAGCCGATGGGCATCTACAGCCATAAGATTAAAAATTTAAAAGATCTTAAAAATGGCGCCAAAGTTGCCGTGCCAAACGATCCGACTAACGAAAGCCGCGCACTTGATCTGCTCGTAGCCGCGGGGCTCATCGAAGTAGATCAAAACGCCAAGCTTCGCACGCCGTTAGATGTCACAAAAAATCCTAAAAATTTAGAAATTTTAGAGCTTGAAGGCGCCGCGCTTCCACGCACCCTGGGCGATGTCGATATTGCGGTTATAAACTCAAATTTTGCCTTTAACGCAAATTTAAACCCGATCAAAGATTCGCTATTTTTAGAAAAGGCTGAGGGCAACCCTTACACAAATGTTATTAGCGTTAAAGAAGGCAACGAAAACAGCCCTAAAATCAAGGCGCTAGATAAAGCTATCCAAAGCGAAAAGGTGAAAAAGTTTATCGAGACGCAATATAAAGGTGCAATCATTCCATCGTTTTAACTTCTCCTCTTTTTAAAATTCGGCGCACGATTCGCGCCGAATTTGCTAGTATTGGCTATTTTATTTACTATCTTTTTTTATAATTGCGCGAAATTTACCGAATAAAGGAAAAATAATGAAAAGAATTTTATCTTTCAGCTTTGTTGCCGCTATGGCTATATCTTCGCTTAATGCAGGCGTTTTGGCTACTGCAAAAGACGCAAATATCACTATTACGGATGAGGATGTTGCACCGTTTTTGGCTCAAGGTATGCAGCACGGCGGACAGGAACCAACCGCCGATGAGAAGAAAAAACTAATCGACGATCTAATCAAATACAAACTTCTAATCGCAGAGGCGAAAAAATCAGGCGTTGAAAACAGCGACGAATATAAACATCAGCTAGAGCTTGCTAAAGATGGCATCGCATTTAATCTATGGCAACGCGAACAGGCTAAAGACGTAAGCATCAGCGACGAGGAAGCTAAAAAAATTTATGATGAAAATAAACAGAATTTCATGCAACCAGATTCCGTTACTGCAAGCCATATCTTAGTAGCAGACGAAAAGGCTGCTAAAAACGCGATTGCGAAGCTATCAAAAGTCAAAAAAGAGAATTTAAAAGAGGAATTTAATAAGCTAGCTAAAGAAATTTCAATCGATCCAAGTGCGAAAGAAAACGGTGGCGATTTGGGCTCTTTTGGCAAAGGGATGATGGTGCCGGAGTTTGAAAAAGCAGCGTTTGCACTAAAAGATGGTGAGATGAGCAAAACGCCGGTAAAGACACAATTCGGATATCATGTAATCTACAAAGAAAGCAGCAAAAAGGCTGAGACTATGCCGTTTGAAAAAGTAAAAGATCTCATCAAAAACCAATTACTTCCAAGCAAAGTAAACAAAAAAATCGATGACAAGGCTAATGAGCTATTCGGCAAACTAAACATCGAATACGCAAAATAGTTTTAATTTTAAGGCGCGAGGCTATTAAATTTATATGCAAGTTCGCTGTAGCGCAACTTGTAGGGATAAATTTTAGCCCGCGCCTTTGTTTTATATACGCTAAATTTTGTGAAATTTTAAGATCACTCTTGTATCGCCGGATTGTTAAATTCTAAATTTATTCGCTCTGCCGATGTTAAATTTTGCGGAATTTTAAGCGGAGCCAGTTTTTACACATTAAATCAAGGAATTCAAATGCTTTCTAATATCGTAAATTTTATCGTAGAATTTGTCGCGGGCTGGGGATACCTTGGCATTTTTGTGATGATGTTTTTAGAAAGCAGCTTCTTTCCTTTCCCAAGTGAAGTCGTGATGATCCCTGCGGGCTATCTGGCCTCAAAATCACAGATGAGCTTTGTTGCGGCATTTGTTTGTGGGCTTGGCGGCAGCATCACCGGCGCGCTGTTTAATTACTATCTATGCTACTTTTTTGGACGTAAGATTATCGCTAAATACGGCAAATACGTAGGCATCACCGAGGAGAAATTTGCAAAATTCGAAGCGTTTTTTAACCGCCATGGCGAAATTTCAACGTTTAACTGCCGCCTAATCCCTGGCATCCGTCAATACATCAGCCTTCCTGCGGGGCTTGCAAAGATGAATGTCGCGCGCTTCGTGCTATTTACCGGGCTTGGAGCTGCGATTTGGACACTAATACTAATGAGCTTAGGATATTTCATCGGCGAAAACGAGGAGCTAATCAAGCAAGATCTGCATCTAATTACGATCGCTTTGTTCGCCATCGTCATTATAATCTCGCTCCTATATATTTATTTTATAAAACGCAAAAAATAGTTTCACGCCAGTAAATACAAATACAATGAAAAATTCCATTTTATCGCCTTTAAGTTCAAATTTTTCAAATTATAATTTAAGCTAAACAAGAATTTTTATAATTTTACTTTCATAATCTACGTGCAATACGATATTTCTATTAAAGTGTAATTATGCCTTAGTAGCGAATTCTAAAATATTTTTTAAGTAAAATTCTATTTAAAGCCTTAAACAATCATACTAATTTCTAAATTTTAATTTTTCGTTACTTTTTAAGCTGTTTTTAATACTAAAAGCTTTAAAATTCCATTAACAATTTCAACGAAAGGACTTATTATGGCAAAGACCAGAAAAGAACACGATTTCATCGGTGAATTAGAAATTTCCGACGATTTTTACTACGGTGTGCAGACATTTAGGGCACTAGAGAACTTCCATCTAAGCGGACGAGCGCTCAAAGACTATCCATTTTTTATCAAGGCATTTGCACAAATCAAAAAAGCAGCTGCACTAGCCAATAAAGAGGTCGGAGTCCTAGACGCACAAAAAGCCGATGCGATTGCAAAAGCTTGCGATAGGCTCATCGCAGGAGAGTTCAGAGATCAATTCGTAGTCGATATGATCCAAGGCGGCGCCGGAACTTCGACGAATATGAATACCAACGAGGTCATTACCAATATAGCTTTGGAGAGCATGGGACATAAAAAAGGCGAATACCAATACCTCCATCCAAACGACCACACAAATTTGGGTCAAAGCACCAACGATACCTATCCTAGCTCGATCAAAGTCGCCGCTTACGCCAAGCTAACCGATCTACTAAAAGCTATGGAAAATTTGAAAAAAGAGCTTGAAGTTAAAGCCAAAGAATACAAAGATGTCATCAAAATGGGAAGGACGGAGCTTGAGGACGCCGTTCCTACTACTCTTGGAAACACTTTCAACGCTTTTGCTACCTACATCAAAACCGATATCGCACTTATCAAAGCTGCTAGAGAGTCGATGACTTACCTAAATATGGGCGCTACGGCGATTGGTACAGGCATCAACTGCCATCCTGATTACAAAAACGTAGTCGAGAAAAAACTGGGTGAAATCACCGGCGTTAAATTTAAAGCCGCAGAGGACTTCATCGCCGCTACGCAAGACACCGCAGACTTCGTCCACGTTAGTGGCGCTCTAAAAACTGCAGCCGTCCGCCTAAGCAAAATCGCAAACGACCTACGTCTTATGAACTCCGGTCCTAGATGCGGACTAGGCGAAATCGAGCTTCCTAAGATGCAACCAGGTAGCTCCATCATGCCGGGCAAAGTAAATCCGGTCATCGCCGAGGTCGTAGGCGAGGCTTGCTACGAGGTAATCGGCAACGACGTGACTATTATGCTTTGCTCCGAGCGCGGAGAATTTGAGCTAAATGCGTTTGAGCCTGGCATCGCATATGCGCTATTTAACTCGATCGTACTTTTGGAAAATGCGATGAATACACTAGCTGAAAAAGCTATCAAACATCTAAAAGCAAACCCTGAAGCTTGCCTAAAATCGGTGTTAAATTCTGTCGGTATCGTTACTGCATTCAATCCTTACATCGGTTACGAAAAATCCGCAAGTATCGCCAAAGAGGCGCTTCAGACCGGAAAATCCGTCGGCGAAATCTGCTTAGAGCGCGGATATTTGAAAAAAGAGGAGATCGATAAGATCCTAGAGCCTAAATCTATGCTCAACCCACATATGAGCAAAAAATAGTTCCAAACTAGGTGCGGCGCGGAATTTCGTCGGTTAATTTAATAGGCGAAATTCCGCAAAGTAGAATTCTAAATAGATAAGATTGATCGTGCAGAATTCCGTAGATGCAGAATTTCATCAAGTTAGATTTAGCTTCCGTGGAGTAAAATTCCACTTGCGAAATTTTAGGATAAAATTCCGCATAGAATTCCGACCACTGAATTATAAAGATAATTCGGATTTTACCTGCTGAAATCTTTAGAATTCTGCGCGCCGTTAAAAAAATTACTTTATAAGGAGTTTTGCAATGGACTTTATGGTGATATTGCAATTTATCGTGTTGCTCGGCGGCATCTACCTAGGCGTTAAGCTAGGCGGCATGGGCGTCGGTTATGCAGGCGGCTTGGGCGTTGTCGTCCTAGCCATTTTGGGCATGAAGGTTGATATGAAGGATATCCCGATTGACGTTATCCTAATTATCGCATCGGTAATCTCCGCGATTACGGCGTTGCAAGTCGCAGGCGGACTTGATTATTTGGTTCAGGTAGCATCTAAAATTTTAAGGAAAAATCCTAAGCAGATCAACTTCCTAGCGCCTATCGTTACCTATCTACTTACGATACTTGCGGGCACCGGACATACTGCGTTTTCTATGATCCCAGTTATCGTCGAGGTCGCAAAGACGCAGAACATCAAGCCTTCCGCTCCTCTTGCGCTTTCGGTCGTTTCATCTCAGGTAGCGATCACTGCAAGCCCTATTTCAGCGGCGTTCGTCGCCATGAGCGGCTTGTGCGAAAAGCTAGGCGTTAGCTATCCTAAGCTTTTGTTTATCTGCATCTCTACTACCTTCGTAGCCATGTTGATTACGGCTTTCATCGTAAATAAATTCTACGATCTCGATCTTTCAAAAGACCCTGTTTACAAAGAGAGGCTTTCAAAAGGTCTTGTAGCCGAGATCAAAGCCGAGGATTATAAAGAGCCGAAGCCTTATGCGAAAAGATCGGTTGCTATATTTGCTATCGGCGTTTTGATCGTCGTTTGCTATGCGCTTGCGATCTCAAAGAGCGTCGGCTTGGTAGAAAAACCGATCCTTTCAAGAGATAGCGCGATCATCAGCTTTATGCTAACTATCGGCTTTCTTATCGCTGTTTTGTGCAAGATTGATACGGGCAAACTGCTCTCTACCAGCACTTTCCAAAGCGGTATGAATGCGTGCATCTGCGTCATCGGTATAGCATGGCTCGGTACTACTTTCGTAAACGGTCACATCGACAGCATCAAAGAGGTAGCTAAAAACGTCGTTACGCAGTATCCTTTCGTACTAGCCGTCGCGCTATATTTCCTAAGCTGCTTGCTATACTCGCAGGCTGCGACCACAAAGGTTATGATGCCTGCCGTTGCCGCCGCGCTTGGAATGACTAGCCCTGAAAATTCCGGTCAAATTTGGATCTTAGTCGCATCGTTTGCAGCCGTTTCGGGCTTGTTCGTGCTCCCTACCTATCCTACGACGCTCGGCGCGATCGCTATGGACGATACCGGAACGACTAGAGTCGGTAAATTTGTATTTAACCACTCATTCTTCCTTCCGGGAACCATTATGGTTGCGCTTTCGGTTGCTCTAGGATTTATCGTAGCTCCTGCGCTAATCTAAGATTAGTATTCCTTTCATTTGCGCCGAATTTTTCGGCGCATTTTTCATACCATTTAAAATTTTTAATACAATCTAATAGATAAAATTCTATCGATTTTGGGGCCTGCCGTATTTACTTATAAATTTAACTTCTAATCGCATGCAAAAAACTATAAGCCTGCCAGTAGTATTTGAGTGGAAGTAAAATTTTATTTGAAATTTCATACCCATATTATGCTAGATGATAAATCAAAATTTCAGCTAAAAAACATATAATGTAAGAAATTTAAAAACAAGGAGAAAATATGAAAAATCTCATCATCATCGCTCATCCCGATATGGCAAGCTCACACGCAAACAAGGCGTGGCGCGAGGTAGCCAAAAAGCAAGCGGATAAATTTGATATTCACGAAATTTACGCCGCTTATCCGAACGGCGAAATAAACGTAGCGCGCGAGCAGGAGTCACTTTTAAGCCACGATAAAATTATCATTCAGTTTCCACTTTATTGGTACAGCTATCCGCCGCTTTTAAAGCAATGGTTCGACGATGTATTCGCCTACGGCTGGGCTTACGGCAGCACCGGCGACAAGCTAAAAGGTAAAGAATTCGCCCTAGCGATCACTATCGGCGACGAGCGAAATAACTATAAAAAAGACGGTACGATCGGATTTGGCATAGAGGAAGTTATCACACCTTTTAAATGCGCGATGAATTTTACGGGCGCCAAACTGCTGTCGTGCCACTTTGGCTATGGATTTTCATTTCATCCAGATAGCGAATATATCGCAAAAAGTGCAGAAAAATACGAAGAATTTTTA
>NZ_CALIJF010000257.1 GCF_938018035.1 uncultured Campylobacter sp.
GATTTTATGCTTGCGAGCCGTGGAAATTTTGCGCCGCTATGTCGTTTTAAGCGCGATTCCGCCCTACCGCCGCCCAGTGCGAGCGCGACGAGCGCGAAATCTTACAACCCTCATGAGCTATCGGTAAAATTTCAAGTAAGAGTAAAATTTCGCCGCTATAAAGTTAAAATCGTCCTTAGGCTCGGGAGAAATTCTAAAATGGCGGACGGGGGTAAAATTTTATCGCTAGGCCGTATGTCGGGCTCGAATTTTGGCAAAATGTCGATAAATTTTGGCTCGCAAAAGAGCCTACCACTTCGCAATTCTAACTACGCAAAATCACGCTCATATTGGCGTCGTAGCGCCCGCACCACAAAAATTTACAAATCGCAAAATTTGCAAAAATCGTGCGGCAAAATTCTTACTTCAGCAATCCGTTAAAGAAGCAGGGCGGCGCGTCGGGAGTATGCGAGGAGTAAAATTCTTACCCAAATGATCCGCCCGCGCTAAAATGAAATTTAAAATTTAGCGAGCAAAATTTCGCTTATTTCACCAGCCCCGCTTCCCTTAAAAAGCAGCTCGGCTCGTAATTAATCTTTCTGATCTTATCAAATTTCGCGTAGCTTAGCACCAGCTCGTCGCGCGCTCTGGTAACCGCCACGTAAAATAGCCGCCGCTCCTCCTCCAGGCTGCCGCCCATCGCCATTAGCTTGAGGTTCGGGAAGCGGTTTTGCGCCAGATCGATGAGATAGACGCTGCAAAACTCAAGCCCCTTGCTTGCGTGCACGCTGAGCAGATTTACCCCCTCGCCCTCGCTCATCTCCTTTGCGCCCAGAGTTATGAAATTATAAAAGCTCTGCGGATCCGCGTATTTGCCGGCGATCTGCTCTAAAATTCCGCATTTATCGTAGATGCGAGCGGTCTCGTCCTTTTTGCGCTCATCATCTATCTTGCCGTTTTTCAGCGTCGCGCGTTTCGTCGCGATGAAATCCGCCACAAGCGCGAAAAGGCGCGAGTTTTTAATCTGCGAGATGAGCGTGACGGATCTCGCAGCGGAGCCGCTTTTTTTAAAAATTTTATAAATTTCGTGCAAAAATACGGCGCCGCCCTCGGTAATTTTATTGTGTTTTAGAACCGGATGCGAGCGAAAAAACTCATCAAATTCCAAAGCTTCAAAGCGCGATACCGAGCCGATTATATCGACATCGTCAAAAAGCCCGAGCTGATAGTTTTTCCTCTTTTTTTCAAAAATTTTAACGCTCTCGTCGGGACGCAAAAGACCTGCGTGAATGCTTCCGTGCCCAAGCGAGATTAGCGCGTCGAAAAGCTCCTTGCTTAGCGCGCTGCCGACGCCTCTTGCGTATTCGCACGTGCTCATAAAGGCCATCATATCTTTTGGGTTTATTATCATCGCGAAGATGTCCGTGAAGGCCTTGATCTCGCGGCTTTCAAAAAAGCTCACGCCGCCTTTTCGCTTCGCGCCGATACCGAGCTCCTTAAGCGCGACTTCTACGCCGTCGGCGCTGGAGTTGTTGCGAAAGATGACGGCGATCTTTTCGCGCGGAGTGCCGCTTTGCGCGATCTGTGCGGCTACGTGGGCGTATTGCGCCGCCGTATCGTCGTAAACATGCAGCTTAGGCGCGCTAAATTTTCCCTCGCGTCCCACGATCAGCTTCTTTTCGTAAAGGCGCGGATTATTCGCGATGACGCGATTTGCAAGCGCCAAAATCGCCGAGCTTGAGCGGTAGTTGATATTCAGCGCGTAAATTTTAGCGTCCGCAAAGCGCTTGCCGAAGCTGCCGATGATGTCGATGTTTGCGCCGTTGAAGGCATAGATGCTCTGATCGAAATCGCCGACGCAAAAAAGGCTTTTCGTCGCGAAAGCATCGATGAGGCTTCCTTGCAGCGAGTTCGTGTCCTGATACTCGTCCACTAAAATTTCATCAAACCGCAGCGGAGCGCCCTTTCGCAGCTCATGGCGCATTTTTAGCAAAACGTCGTTGAAATCAGCGTAGTTAAATTTCGCCTTTTCCTCCTCAAACTCGCGCAAAATATCTGCGTAAATTTCGGCAAATTCCGCCTGATCCTCGTAGTTTTTGCTAAACCACGTCGCAAAATCCGCGCTCATCTCCTTGTTTTGATACAGCGAGTACACGTCGTATAGATACGCCCCGCCGTAGGGGCGCGCGTCGCTTACGTGATAAAATTTTCGCCTTTCTACGAGGCTTTTTAGCAGGGTTTTTAGCTCGGCGGGCTGCTTTAAAATCACACCCTTGCCAAGCTCGCGAAGTAGGGCGTAGGATACGGCGTGGAAGGTGCCCGCGACGATTGCAGAGGTGATCTTTTTATCAAAATGCCGCTGCAACCTCGCTATCATCTCGCTCGCGGCCTTGTTCGTAAAAGTAAGAAGCAAAATTTTTCTAGGGCTCGTGCCGAGATTTAGCAGATGAGCGATGCGCGCGACGATGGTGCTGGTTTTGCCCGTGCCTGCGCTTGCGATTATTAGATTATGCCCAGCAGGAGCTGTTGCTGCGGCGTATTGTTCGGTGTTTAGCTTAGCTAGAGCGTCCAAGATTATTCCTTTGCAAAAAGGCGCCATTATAGCCTAAAATCATTAAAATTCTTTGATATAATTGCGCGATGAAATTTCTAAAATTTACGTTAAAAATCGCGCTATTTTGCGCATTTGCATTCGCTCTGTTTTTGATCCTAGACGCGCTTTATCCGCTAAATTTGGATATGCTAAACAAGCAGAAGAGTAGAATTTTATATGACCGAAACGGCGAAATTTTAAATATGCAGATCAGCGACGATCAAATTTGGCGCTTTTACGCGAGCGCAGACGAGATACCGCCGCGGCTGAAACAAAGCGCGATCTACTTCGAGGATCGATATTTTTACTACCATTTCGGCGTCAATCCTGCCTCGATCCTGCGCGCGGCTACGTATAATTTTACGCAAAATTTTACTAAAAAAAGCGGGAGCAACGTCGAGCGCGTCGGAGCCTCGACGATCACGATGCAGGTCGCGCGTATGATGCGCCCCAAACAGCGCAGCTACAAGAACAAAATCATCGAAATTTTCAACGCCTTTCAGCTGGAGTGGCACTTCAGCAAGGATGAAATTTTGGGGATGTATTTTAACCTCGCCCCATATGGCGGCAACATTGAGGGGGTCAAAACCGCGGCGTATTTTTATTTCAAAAAGGACCTGCGCGAGCTTAGTAACGCTCAAATCGCGCTTCTTAGCGTGATCCCAAAAAATCCGAACAAAAACCGCCTGGATCGCAAATCAAACATCAACGCGCTTAAAAACCGCCTAATTTCGCAGCTGCGAGACGGCGGCGTGATCTCGCAAAGCGAGTATGAACGCGCTCTTGCGGAGCCGTTTTCGCCCAGACGCTACGCAGCGCCCAATTACGCGCCGCATTACGCGCTGTTAGCGTTTAGCAATTATAAAATGCAGAATTTTACCGCCAAAGAGGACGTAAATTTCACTCAAAATTTAGAGCAGGGCGGCGCGCCCGGCGCGACGGCAGAGGAAGCAAGCTTGGCTGCGCGCAGAGCCGCGGCAGAGGCAGAGTCAAATTTTTCGGACGCGGCGAGTGCAGAATCAAGCTTTACGGCTGCGACAAGGGGCGAGCCAAATTTATTAAATGCCGCAAACGCGCAGGCGAGAGCGGATTCGAAAGAAATGAATTCCAAAGAGGCGGATTTTAAAACAGATGCGCCAAAGAGTTTAAATTTTAGCGAGCGAACGAGCCTAAATTTAAACGAGCGCGAAGGCGTAGAATCGCAGGAAGGCGCAAAACCGAATGAACCAAAAAGCGTAAAACCAAATGAACGAAAGAGCGCAAATTTAGATGAGCGGCGAGATTTAATTGATGTCGCACATCCGTCGCAAAACTCGCAAAGTCTAAATTTAAACGGGCAACGAGGCGCTGCGTATTCGCCGCAGAATTTTAGCGCAGATGCAAATTCAAATAAACGACAAACCGAGTATTTGCCGCAAAATCCGAGTGCGGATATAAATTTAAACAAGCGGCAGAATGTCGTCGGTACCGCACATCCGCATCAAAACTCGCAAAATCAGCAAAATCTAAATTTAAATAGTCGGCAAGATGCTGCGCATCCGCCGCAAAATCCGCAGGCAGATGCAAACTCTAGCGAGCGGCCGAGCGTAAATTTTGATCCGCAGGCAAATTCCATTTCAGACGCTAGTGCTCAGACGCATTTCGCTTCGTCGAACGCTAATGCTCAGACAGATTCTACTTCAGACGCCAAAATGCAGACGGATTCTGCTGCAAGCGCCGAATCGCGGGCAAATTCCGCTCCCAACGCCAAGGCGCGGGGAAATTTCGCAAATTCCGAAGCGAGCGCGCAGTCCAAAGAGCAAACTGCGCGAGCGCAGGAGCTTGCGCGTCTAAACGATGGTAAAATTTATTCGAGCTTGGATCTAAAAACCCAGATCGCGCTTGAGGGTTTTTTGAAAAGCGAGATCCTCGCCCTACGCGACAAGGGCGTTAGAAACGGCGCCGCGGTGCTTATCGACAACGAAAGTATGAGCGTGATCGCCTATGTCGGCAGCCACGATTTTAGCGCCAATGATGGGCAAAACGACGGCGTGCGCTCACAAAAAAACGTAGGCTCGACGCTCAAGCCCTTCATCTACGCTAAAGCCCTTGAGCACGGGCTCATCACCCCTTCAAAGAAGCTGATCGACGCGCCGATAACCTTCGCGGGCTATGTGCCGCGCAACTACAACCAGGGGTTTTTGGGCGCGGTGAGTGCGACCGACGCGCTAAGTCTGAGCCTAAATATCCCCGCGGTGAAGCTAAATTTGATGCTGGGTGACGACGGGCTGTATGAGATGCTTAGCGGCGCGCATCTGGCGGAGTTTAGCAAGGATTATTACGGCGCAGGTATCGCGCTGGGCAGTATTTCGATGAGCCTAATGGATCTTGCTCGCCTTTACAGCGCGTTTGCAAATGGCGGCAAGCTGCGGAAGCTCGAAATAGCGGGCGCAGAGATCGGCGATGATGCCAAAATTTTAACCCCGCAGAGCGCCTACATCGTAACGCAGATGTTAAGAAACGCGCCGCGCTCCTATCTCGGCTCGGTGTGGCAAAATACCCTAAACGCGCCGCCGTTGATGTTTAAAACGGGTACGAGCGCCGATGCGCGCGATCTCTACACCGTCGCGCTCACGCCTAAATTTACACTCGGCGTCTGGCTGGGAAATTTCGACGGCTCCAAGACTAGAGATCTTAGCGGCGGCGTGAGTGCGGCAAAAGTCGCGTTTAATATGTTTGCCTTCCTCGATAAATCGGGCATGCTGGGCGAGGCGGAGTTTGCGCGTCCCGCGGGCGTGAGCTTGCGGCGGATATGCACCGACGCGTACCGCGAAAAGGAGTGCGCTCAAAGCGCCGAGGATCTTACGATCGATGGAGTTGAGCCTAACGAGGAGTGCGAAATTTACGGCACGAGCGAGCTTTTTTATCTGCTAAAACACGGTCTAGTCGATCCGCAAAAGGTACGCGCAGGAAGGTGCGCGGTTAAATTTGCCGCCGTAAAGCCCGTACTAAACGACATCAACGCCAAAACCTACGAGACCGGCGCGGACGGCTTTTTGCGGCTTAAAGTGCAGTGCACGGCGGTTTTCGGCGAGCGGGTATATATCAGGCTAAGCGGCGGTTCGCGAGAGTTTATAGCGCTAAATTCCACTGCGTTTACGGGGGAGAATTCCACGGATTTGGATTTCGAGCATTCTAGCGTGGCGCAGCAAGATAATTTAAAGCAAAATTTTGTAGAACAGAATTCTGCGGTACAAAATTCTATGAGAGAAAATTCAGCACCACAGAATTTAAAATCACAAAATCTTACGAAGCAAAATTCTGCGGGATGGAATTTTATAGCTAAAAATCCAGCCACACAGAATTTGGCATCGCAAAATTCTATCTTGCAAAATTCCACAGAGCAGAATTCGGAGGCTCAAAATTTCACAGCGAAAAATTTTACGGATCAAAATTCCTCCCAGCAAAATTTTGTGGCACGAGATTTCACTACGCAAAGCCTAGCGCCTTCAAATTCTAAAGTTAAAACGGGAGAATATTTTGTGCGCACTAACGGTGAGGCTTTTACGCTAAGTCTTGGCGCAGGGGATTTTGAGCTTGGCTGCTTGGACGAAAATGCAAATTTCGCTAAAGCAAATTTTAGAGTAAATGAAAGAAAATAAAAGGTTAATTTGTATATAATTTCGTAAAATTTTTGCAAAGGAATTTTATGAAGACAAAACTACTAAGCGCAGCGCTATTTTGCGCTTTGGCTAGCTTTGCCGCGGGCGTAGAGATCAAATACGCTAGCGGGGCTTACGAGATTAGCGGGGTGGACGGCAGTGGATTTAGTGTCACGCAAAAGCAGATCTTAAAATGCACTCCCAAAATCACGGGCACCTACGAAAGCGTGAGCGAGAGCTCAATCAGGCTCTATCCTAAGCCGATGCTTAGCGCCGGGGTTAATTATTCGTGCGAGGCGCGCGGGGTGCGCTTTGAGTTCGAGACAGAGCCTTTTAGCACCGAGCATATCGCGCTTCTGCGTCCGGGGCTAGTGGCAATTAAATTTAACGATGCGGTTAGCAAGGACGCGCTACAGCAAGCGACTAGAATTTACCGTGCGCAGAATTTAGCCCAAAACGATATATCCTACGAGCTTAGCTCGCACGATGATCGGAATTTTTTATTCAGCTTCGATCCTAAGGCGCAAAACGTCGTATTGCAAATAGAATCCCTCACCTCAAAAGCGGGCGCAAAGCTGCAAAATCCAGTGGAGCTGCGCACGGACGAGGAGCCTTTTAACGACAGCATTAACGCTTCAAATTTAAGCGGCGTGCAGATCCGCCCTGCGGCTCTAAAAGACGGCTCGCTCGCGGCTAGAGTGTGTTTTCCTAACTATATGGACGAGCTGTCCGCCAAATACGTAAGAATCGCAGGCGTGAGTAAATTTAGCCTCACTCAGCCGCGATATTATTATTATGACGAAGATGAAGAGGATGGCGAAAGCGACGATCCTTCATGCTACTACTATGCAGATATAGTAAGCGACGAGTTTATGCCAAATAAAAGCTACGAGATTAGGCTGCTAAAGGGCTTCGGAGATAGCTCATATATTTTGCGTGACGAGATCAAGCAGAGCGTAAAAATGGGCGACAGGCTGCCTTTCGTAGCCTTTAGCGACGAGAAAAATTTCATCCCAAAATCCGCTTCGTTGGCATTTAAAAGCTCAAACGTAAATGAGGTTAAAATTTCGATTGCCAAAGTCCCTGAGCAAAATTTTAGGTATTTTTTAAACTTTGAAAGCAACGAAGATAGCGTAGGTGGGCTAGCTAGCGAGATCGCGGTTAAGAGCTTTGATATAGGAGGCGCTAAAAACGCCGTCGCGGAGCATAAAATCGCGATGGATTTTAAAGGCTATGAGGATGGAATTTATAAAATCACGGCGTTTTACAAAGTGGGCGAAAAGATGCAAGAGGTTTCGCGCGTAGCCTATCTTAGCGACATTACGGCTCAAGTGGTGCTGCTTGAGCGCGGCGCGCTAATTTATACTTCTAGGCTTAGTAATGGCGAGGAGCTAAGCAGAGCGAAGGTTAAAATTTACAGTGATAAAAACGAGCTAATCGTAGAGGATAAAACGGACGGAGATGGAATTTTAAGATTAGAAAATATGGAAATTCTAGCCAAAAATCCGCGCTCTATCGAGATTAGTAAAGGCGATGAGCATGCGTTCGTGCTATTTAATAATGCCGTAGCAAGCGTAGAGAAAACGATTACTGCAAAGCGTCCGTTTGTTTATCTTGCAAGCGAGCTGATAAGTCCGAATGAGCGGCTTTTAGGCACGATTGTGATGAAAAATCGCGATTTTAGCTCTTTAAAAAATACGCCGATTAAATTTAAAATTTACGATCCTAGCGGCACTGTGGTCATCACGCGCGCGCAAAACACCGATGAGTTCGGCAGCGTTAAAATCGACGAGCTGATGGGTGAAAAAAGCGGCACTTACCGCCTGGATCTCATCTATGAGGACAAAATCATCGCTTCTAAAAGCTTCAGCGTAGAAAATTTCGTCCCAAACCGCATTAAAAATGAAATTCTCACTGCCAAAGATGAATACGGCGCAGATGAGATCATAACTTTAAAGCTAAGCTCAAACTATCTTGCAGGCGCGCCGGCCGGAGATTTGAAAGGTTCGCTGGAAGCAAACGCCTATGAAAAAGAGCTAAAAATTAAAGGCTACGAGGGCTTTTCGTTTCTAAACGATCGCTTAAAGAAAAAGGGCGCTACGCAGCTTCGCAGGGCAGAATTTACGCTAAGCCCCGCCGGTAAAAAGGAGCTTGCACTCTCGCCGGCAGCAGCTGATCTAAATGTCTCTAACGCCATAAATATTCTACTAAATTTCAGCGTAACCGAGGAGGGCAAAAACGTAAGCGCATATCGCAGCCTGAGCTATCTGCCTTATGATCGTATCGTAGGAATTCGCGCGAGCAAGGATTTCATATCAAGCGGCGATAGCGTAAAATTCGGCTTTGCGCTACTAGATTCCAAAACCAAAACCGACGTTAAAGGCAAGATCGACGTTGAAATTTACCGCGACGATTTTACTTACGTTTATGACGGCAACAGATACGTCGAGCAAGAAAGCTTTAATCTCGTAAGCGCCGTTAGCACCGATGCGCGCGAGTTTGAGTACAAATTCCAAAACGGTGGCAATTATCTAATCGTCGCAAACGATTACTCAAGCGGCGCAAGTGCTGGCGTGCGCGTGGATGTAAGCGGCTGGGGATATTATGGACGGGTAAACGCTAAAGACGTTCAAAGTGCTAAAATCAAACTCGCAAGCGACAAGGTTAAAGCCGGAGATAAAATTAAAGGCGTCATAAATTCTCCGGTAGAAAGCGGCGTGCTAAATATCTCGCTCATAGGCGAGCAGGTTTACGACTATAAAATTCTATCCATAAAAGGCGGTAGCGCGGAATTTGAGCTCAGCGTGCCGGAGAATTTCGTCGGAGGACACATCAACGCTGTAATCGCGCGCGCCGCGACACCCGCTGCGATGCCGCTTAGAGCCTATGCAAACGTGCCGGTGGCGCTAGATGCGAGCTCGCACAAGGCTAACGTGCAAATCCTAGCCGAGAAAAGCTACAAAAACGGGCAAAACGCGCAGATCAGCGTAAAAAGCGAGCCAAATTCCAAGGTCATACTCTATGCAGTCGATCTTGGAATTTTAGATATCGTCTCACAAGAGGAGCTTGATGCATTTAAGGCGTTTGACGTTAGCGCGTATTTTGCGCTGCGATACTTCGACATTTACGACGATCTTAGCGTGTATCAAACTACTGCTAAAGAGCTAAGCTTCGGCGGAGACGGCGTGATGGCGAAGGCTAAACGAAATTTAAGCCCGGTCGAAAACAAAAAGCAGAAAAAATTTATCAAAATGCTAATCGCAAAAGCTGATGCAAACGGCGAGGCGAAATTTGAGCTTGCGATGCCGAAAAATTTCAACTCCACGATCCGTCTAAGCGCCATGGCTATCGGAGAGGCGGCTACGATCGGCTCGGCAAACGTCGAAGCTAAGGTTCGAGACGACGTGATCATAAAACCGGCAGATCTAACCTACATGGTACGCGGCGATGAAATTTCCGTGCCGCTAACGCTCATTAATACAACTGATAAGGAGCAAAAGGCGGTCTTGAAAATCAGCTCATCTCCTTCGGTTGCTATAAGCGGCGGCGAGGCAAATTTCACGCTCAAACCGCTTGAGGTCAAGCACCTAAGCTTCACCGCAAGCGCGCTTGATATAGGCGATGCGAATATAAAATTTGATCTTGACGCAAACGGGCAGAAATTTAGCAATAACGTGGAATTTGACATCATCAGCCAGTTCCCGCGCTCGAAAATATTTCACGCAAGCTACGGCGATAAGCCCGTAACGCTCAAAATCGATCCGAGCTATAAAGAAATTTACGCTCACGTAAGCTCTACGCCTAATGCTTTTAGCCTAGCGGAGGAGCTTTACTCCTATCCTTACGGT